>NZ_JBQKUL010000033.1:0-50250 GCF_054968565.1 Pseudoalteromonas sp. G5_S1_54_S4
CAAAAGTGAGTAACAAAGTTAGCGTGAGTAAAATACAGTAAATACGTTGCAATGAATTAACCTAATAATAAATAGACATTTAAAGTTTATGGTAACTGCGTTTAAAACTCAATCATTAACTGGTTTTTACCACTGGCTTTATCAAGCTACTAGCCGCAATGGCGAACAGGCAATAGCCGGTAAAATACCAAAAACCAGTACCAAACTCAGCATGCATATTAAGTAAGTCTTCTGAGTTCGCGTTTGCATTACCAGCCATGTAAGCCACGATTAATGCAATAACAAACACATCCACCATACTCCATTTACTTAAGCCAATTATCACTTTACCAAGCTTGTACTTAAACGAAGTCTCCTTCAGTGCACAATAAAACAATTGAAGCAACAACTTAATAGTTGGGATCACTATTGAAAAAAACGCCACTAATATCGCCACTAAGTAGTTTTTGTTATCGGCCAGTTCGTTAACGGTGCCCCAAATACTACGCGTTTTTTGATAAGCGCTGATCTCACCTTCAAGTTTGTCTAACCCCAACATACTCGAGACCATCATTAGCATATTACGGGTGTTTTGATTTCCTTCATCTGCCAGCATTTCAATACCGGCTTGAGCAAGTTTAGATTTATCAATTTTTCCTTCCATACTCAGCACTGGCTGGGTCACCCCGGGGATCAATAAAGCTAAGGCAATTAAAATAGTCGTGATAGGTAAAAATAAACGCATGGTGTAATACTAAGTAAAATCAATATGTGCCAATCATACCCAAACGTTTTACGTTAGTCTTGTTCAATAATGGTGGCTAATAACTCATCCGCATATTGGCGCGCATCTAACATGGCTGTATACACCAGCTCTATATCTGATGCAGGGCGAATAGTCTCTAGCAACTTTTTAGCCAATTGCCAGTTATCTTCTTCTACTGCTTTTATTAAATGTAATGAGTTCCCCATCATGCCATCAAAACTTAAAAGTGCACCAGATAACTCAGCCCCTAAGCTAAACTCTTTGGCAATAGCTTCCAGTTCCATATCTAAAATAGCATCAAGCACCGACATCAAGCCGACTAAATAGCCTTGCTCTGCAATAATCTTTCCGCCAGGCTCTAAAATCAATTGCATAAACTGCGCTCTACATAAACCTAAACGAGTAAGTTCACTAGGTTTGTCTGAGCCAAGTTCGCTCAGCGCCAGTACTCGTACAAACTTTCTAATAGAATCTTCCCCTAAATACACAACCGCTTGTGGAATTGACGTAATCACTAAATTTTTATTAGCAGAGCGAGCATTAACTAGTTTGAGAACACGTGCGGTTAAACCCACATCTTTAGAAATACGTTGATTAATTTCGTTAAAATCCAAATCAGGACGAGATGTGCAGCGCAATAAATCAAAAACCGCCATTTTTAACGGCTCAACATTACCGTAACTGAGCATTTCTGGCCGTGCAAAAAAGAATCCTTGAAAGTAATCGCATCCAGCTTCTTTAAGCTGCCTAAATTCGTCATACGTTTCGATTCGCTCTACCACTATTTTAACCTCAGGGTGATTGCGTTTGAGCTTTTTAAGTAGCATGGTGGTTTTTATTATAGGCTCTTCTACTTCAAGCTTTATATAATCAACCAAACTGAGCAAAGGTTGCCATTTTTCATGCGCGTCATAATCATCTAACGCAAATACATACCCTGCTTTTTTTAGCTCAGTTACTCGTTGAGTAACAAGCTCGATATTTTCAGTACGCTCAACAATTTCAATTACAGTATTTTCAGGCTGTAATAATGTAGGTAAATCCTCTAAAAGCCCTTCGCTAGATAGGTTTATAAACACGGTCTGATTAAGCGCCAGCTTTTCCACCCCAACCAGCATTAACGCATTAAAAAAAAGTCGCCCAGTGGCCTGCCCGTCGGTTGTTCCCGCAGGAAAGGCATTATTAACTGAATCGCGATAAAGTAACTCAAAGGCAAAAATGCTTCTATCAGCATGAAAAATGGGTTGCCTAGCAATATATTGAGTGACCAAAATAGATGAATTTTTTACGTCTGGATTATTTGGCATTACCCTTCCTGTTTTGCAGTGATGTAAGCGTTATTTTTATTGTTATACCTAACCAGTATAGTGAAACTTTAAAGACTTGCTGCAATTTTAATTCGAATAAAAAACAAGCAACTAAGCCTAAATTTATATTCTTAAAATAAAAACCTTTATTAACCTTATTTTTTATAAGGTTTTGCTGCTATCAGCCGCTCTGAGCATACCCAAAGGTTATGGTTATAAGGTATAATGCGATTATAAATTTTTTATAAACTCACAAGAGCCCCTAATATGAGCATTGAACAAGCCTTAATAGAGCGTAGCAACAACCAATGTGAACTCTGCGCAGCAACAGATAACTTAACTGTATACGAAGTACCTCCAGTTACCGAAGCTCATTCAGATAAATGCATTTACACCTGTCAAACATGTAAAGATCAAATTGAGGGCACCCGCGATTTAACTCCTACTCATTGGCATTGTTTAAATGACAGCATGTGGAGCCAAACACCGGCGGTACAAGTTGTTGCTTATCGCATGCTGACACGACTAGCAGCCGATAATGGCTGGGCACAAGACGCACTTGATATGATTTACCTTGAAGAATACACATTAACATGGGCTCAGCAAGCGCTTGCTGAAGATGATGATATTAAACACATTGATAGTAATGGCGTAGTGCTACAAGCTGGCGACACCGTTACGTTAATAAAAGATCTAGATGTGAAAGGTAGTAGCTTAACAGCAAAACGCGGTACTGCTGTGCGTAATATTGGCTTAACCAGCAACCCAGAACATATTGAAGGGCGTGTTGATGGACAACGTATTGTAATTTTAACTAAATACGTTAAAAAATAAGTAACGAATCAAGGCGCCTAGCGTCTTTTTTTATATCTCAACTTTCTGTATTGGCTGTATTTACAAGTTAAGCGATGATTAAGTAACTTAGCCGTATGCTACTGTTTATATCCGTAATTATATCTAGGAACTGTTATGTTCTCACCAAAGCCAAACTCAATCTTAAAGTCGGTTGCAGGCCTATGTTTTTTAGCAAGTGGCACACTTATGCTTAGCGCATGTAACGATGACACCGCACAGCAAAATAGCGCTGTGAAACAAACAACAGCCTCTCTACCAGTGCAAGTTAGCTACCTAGATCGCAGCCTATTAGCGCCTAATTCACAGCTAACCGTTACCTTGGTTGATGTGTCAAAAATGGATGTGGCAGCAACCGTTATTTCTGAGCAGGTAATTGATTTAGTAGGCGCACCGCCGTATAAAGTAGAGCTTGAATACAACCTTGAAAAAATTGATCCAGCCCATCGCTACAGCGTGCGCGCAACCATTAATAATCAAGGAAACTTACTATACACCAGCACAACAAGTAACTCGCCTTTTGCTAATACGGCCTCATCAGAGCCTTTAGAAATTATTGTTTCAAAAGTAGCGTCAAAGCCAGACGTTGACTTAGTAAATACCTACTTCAAAGCCGTTTCAATCGATGGCAATCCCGTTGAAGTGAATACTAAAGAGCCATTTATTCAATTTAATAGTGACAACACTGTGCACGGTTTTTTAGGGTGCAATAACTTTAATGGCGGTTATGAAGTATCGAAGCAAGCAGTGACTTTTACGCAGTTAGCAACCACGCAAAAAATGTGTCATGACAATATGGAACAAGAAAGCGCCATGGCGGGTGTGCTGCAAGCAGCAACGCAATGGCAAATTAACGGTGAAAAATTAGTATTACAAAATGAGGCAGGCAAGCAACTTGCAACCTTTAACGCTGTTTACTTTTAATTAAGCGTAACAATACTCCGCAACTAAGTAGATCAGTATAAAGCCCAGTTAAACTAGGGTCTGTTGATCTTTCAAGGTTAAATTTGCAGCAGTCTGTTTGGTATTTAGGCAAGGCAGCGCCTATGTGGTGTGGTTATTCCCCATAAATAGGCGATAACGCAGCATCAATGCCAAACAGGCGCTGCCCGAAGGGTTCTGCCTAAGGGCGATTTACTCTTTGTTGCCTACATGGATGTAGGTAAGGGGCGTGAGCAGGACGCGGAAGCTTTGCTCGGTTTTTACTTATTCTTACATGGATGTAAGCCAGTAGAATAACGCAGGAGCAGTTATCGAGCCCACTAGGTTACAAACCTCGCGCCGCGATTAAACCGCCCCTAGTTTGAACAAATTTTAATCCGCAAAGGTCAACAGACCCTAGGCTTATTTATTTTTATTCGGCAACTAACTGCTCGCTGCGATAAAAGCCACTTGGCTTACTCAACAAGCTTACTAGTTCAGGTAACACGTCATCCATAGTTTGTTTCAGCTTCCAGGGTGGATTTATCACTATCATTCCAGAGGCGGTCATACCATGTACTTCTGTATCTGCTTCAGTACCTAATTCAAATAATTGAATATTTTTAATGCCCGCGTCAATTAAACCCTGCTCCATATTATCAATACGTTCTCTGTCCACAACCGGATACCAGATCATGTAAGTCCCTGTTGCAAAGCGTTGATGTGCTTTAACAATGGTTTGTACTACCGTATTGTAATCGTCTTTTATTTCATAAGGTGGGTCTATTAACACACAGGCTCTGCGCGAAGCTGGCGGTAACAAACCAATTAAGCCTGCAAACCCATTTTCGCCGCGTACACGAATAGAACGCTTACCTTGCATGTTTTCTTCAAGTAAGACTAAATCTCGCGGATGCAGCTCAAAAAACCAGCCCTTATCTTGACGGCGTAAAAAGTGCTCGGCTATTTTTGGTGAGCCTGGGTAAAACGCCAGCGATGCGCTCTCATTAAATGATTTTATTAGTTCAATGTAGTCATTTAAGGCACTGTGTTGGCTAGTATGTTGCCACAGTTTTTCAATGCCATCTTGGTACTCTTGGGTTTTTTGCGCGTCAGGTGCAGCAAGCTCAAAAAAACCAGCCCCCGAATGCGTATCAATATAGTCAAGCGGCTTATCTTTAATTGTTTGATAACCCAGTACTTGCGCTAACACTAAATGTTTAAGTACATCGGCAGGGTTACCCGCATGAAAGGAGTGTCTGTAACTAAGCATTATTTATTTTCACCATACGCTATTTAATAAAATCAGTGAACCATAAGCACACTACTTTGACAATCGATACCAGCAAAAGCGGGGGTTTACGTGAACCGCTTCTGAATGAAAAAGCCAATAGCGTGAATTATCCCTTAACATAGAATAAAAATCACCTAAAACCAGCGTAAATGCTGGCAAATAAACACACTTTGCTTTACATTTGCATGACATTAATTACAGTTATATGAGCGCATTTATGAACAACAACACTCTTCAACAACTCGAACAACTGATCGACCAACTAATTACCCGTAATAATCAGTTACAAACTGATATTTCAGAGCTTAAAGAGCAAAATAGCAAGCTACTTGATGAAAATGAGTTATTGCAGTTAGAAGCCCTTGAAAATGAAGAAAAACAAAAAGATGCAAGTACCACCTTGTCATCATTGTTAGATAAATTACAAAGCGCGCAACAGGCAAGCTAATGTCTGAGCTGCAAAACCAGCGAGTCACTGTTGAATTGCTTGGTAAAGAGCAGCAATTTGCTTGTCCTGCGGGGCAAGAAGAGGCACTAAAAGCGGCCGCCAAAAATCTGAATGATTTAGTTGAACAAATGAAACAACGTTCAACAGTCAGAAACGATCAAAAAGCATTACTTATGGCTGCCTTAAATTTAAGCCACGAATTGCTTGAAGCGAAAACTCAAAAATCAGTTGAGCTTGAATATCAAGATCAACTGATTGATAAATTGAGTCAGTACTTAAGCTCGAACTCTGAGCACACTAAATAAAAGCGCATTTTGCGCTTTTATTGTTTTTACCGTCAAAAATACAGCTAGAGATAAAGATGCAACCATTTTTAAGTAAAGCTCAAAAAATAGGTAAGTGCTTACTGCCTTTAATTTGCTTGTTTATGCAAACAAAAAGCGAGGCAGCAATTGAGTGGCAACCGTTGTCAGCTAATATTCAATTTCTTAAGCAACCTGAAAGACTTCGTTTTTACGATTCTAACCAAGTATTAATTGAAGGCAGTGAATGTGCCTTACTCGTTGATGCCAGTGGTAACTTTGCGGCAGTAGAACAACTGGTAACTGAGCTAAAACAACGTCTAAAGACGCCTTTATGTTACTTAGTTGCAACCCACTTTCATGACGATCACTTACTGGGGATGGCGGTTATGCAGCATTACTTCCCAGACGCAAAACTTATTACTCACCAACAAGTCGCTAACGACTTTTCGCTTTACCAGCAAGCCTTAACAGACAAGCTAGAGGGATTCGAGAAAAGCATTGAGCTGAGCTATCAACGATTAGCCACCTTACCCGATGCTGAGCAAGTTCAATGGCGAGAAAAGCTTACCCGCGCTAAAAAGCGCTTATTTCGCTGGCAAGACTATCAATTAACACCACCAAAAATGAGTATTAGTGAATCTAAAACGTTAGATTTAGGTGGCTATACACTCACTATAAACCCGCATCAGGCACATACTAATGGCGATTTAACATTACTTGCCGACAAGGGTAAAACCTTAATAGGTGGTGATATAATTGACTGGCTACCCTACCCAGGGCATGGCGAGCTTAATCAATGGCAACGCTTATTAAAAAAATATATAAATAATAATACGCTGTCACTTTTTATTCCTGGCCATGGCAATTTAGTCGATAAAGTTAAATTAAAACAGTCACTCACGTTTTTAGAAGCAATTACGGAGCAGGTTAAAAACAACCCTGAAGCCAGTATTGAGCAATTACAAAAAAAATTCCCAAGTGAAGTACTAAAACCTTACCAACAAGAACCACTTGATATAAAATCAAGTAACTTATTTTTGCAATCGGGATTACTTCGCGCTAAAAACAGTCAATAACTGAACACAATGGATTGTGTTAAAATATGGAAATATATTTTTTAAAAAGGAACAAAATGCGTCACCTGATCTTATGCTTTGCCATTATATTGCTATGTAGCTGTAAAACCACACAGCCAGAGATCATTGCGCCTGTAGTCCCTGCACCTGTAGAGCAAAAAACCGCACAATCAAACACGCCGACCTCTACAAACACCAAAAAAATCATTAATATAAAAACAATACCTAAAGCCCTAAAAGTAACTCAACCAACTGACTTATGGGCACATATTGCTGATAACTTACATTTACCGGTTGAGCAAAATCAGGCGTTAAAGAAACGCATTAACTGGTATTTAAAACAACCGAATTATTTAAATATAGTGTCTCGCCGTGCAGAGCCTTTTTTATACCATATAGTAAAAAAAGTAGAGCAAAAGCAACTCCCCATGGAACTGGCATTACTGCCATTTGTAGAAAGTGGCTTTAGGCCTACCGCCCGCTCAAGTGAGCACGCTGTGGGTGTGTGGCAACTGGTTGCAGCAACTGCACATCATTTTGGGGTTAAATCAGATCAATGGTACGACGGACGCCAAGATGTACTGGCCTCAACCGATGCAGCACTAGATTACTTAAGCTATTTACATAAACGTTTTGATGGTAATTGGTTGCATGCACTTGCAGCCTATAACACCGGTGAAGGCAGAGTTAAACGTGCTATAAAACGCAATCAAAAACGAGGGAAGTCAACTGACTTTTGGGCACTAACCCTACCAAAAGAAACCGCTGACTATGTACCAAAACTATTAGCATTAAGCTATTTAGTAAAACACCCTAAGGCAAAATTTAAACGCCCAAAGCTTCCTTATAAAGCACTGACCACCTCGTTAAATGTGGCAAAACAGTTCGATTTTTCAATTATGGCCAAGCTCTCTGGTATGGGTGTAAAACAGCTACATGCTCTTAATCGGGGTTATTTAAAAAACCAAAGTTCCCCCCATGGCCCGCATACTTTGTTGCTTCCTATTGAGCAACAAGCTTTACTAAAAAACCGTTTTTTTAAAGCCAATTTTGCAGGCGAATACATAGTCAAAAAAAATGACACACTATACGGTATTGCTAGGCATTTTGGCTTGCCTTTAAAGGCACTAAAACAGCTCAATAATAAGCAAAATAACTTTATTGGTGTTGGCGAAAAACTTATTTTAGGAGAGCCTCAAACGTTACCTGAATCGCTCACTATTAACTATAAAATAAGCCCTTACTTGGAACAAAAAGAGCCCGTTATTCCAACCATCGAGGTAGATTACCACGTTAAACCCGGTGATAACCTGTGGAATATAAGTCAGTTGTATGGCGTTGCTCATAGCGATTTAGCACGTTGGAATAAGTTATCAGCATCTAGCGTATTAAAGCCTGGGACTCAGTTAGTTTTATTTATACCCCAAGCTGCGACACCTAAAACCACACCGGCTAAAAAAGATCTGTTACTCGACTTACAAAATACATTAAATCATCCCCGTTAAGTTTCTAAAGCGCAGTATTTCGCGTAAAATTGCTTTTTAATTTATTTAAATCTTAAAGAGACATGCATGCAAATCAGTAAAAATTCGGCCGTTGAATTTCATTACACCCTTAGCGAAGCCGGTGAACAAATAGAAAGTAGCCTTAACGACGCGCCATTAAGTTACATTCACGGCAGCGAAGGCATGCTACCCGGTTTAGAAACCGCACTTGAAGGTAAAACTGCTGGTGATAAATTTAGCGTAACGTTATCTCCAAGTGAATCATACGGCGAGCGTGTTGATGATTTAATTCAGCGCATTCCGCTTAAGCATTTACAAGGCGATGTAAAAGTGTGGAAGCCAGGTATGACTGCAATGGTGCAATCAAATCAGGGTCGCCATCAAGTGACTATCGTAAAAGTAGGCCGCTTTAATGCTGATTGTGATTTAAACCACCCATTTGCTGGTAAAACGCTGACCTTTGATGTTGAGGTTGTATCAGTTCGTGAAGCAACAAGCGAAGAAATCTCTCATGGCCACGTTCATGCTGAAGGTGGTTGCGGCCACGCACATTAATTGCTAATTAGAGGAGCAAGTATGTCAAAAGTTGCAATAGTAACCGGTGGCTCTAAAGGCATTGGCTTTGCTGTGGTACAGCGATTATTAACTAACGGCTATCAGGTTCATAACTTAGATATTGAGCCAAGTGAGAGTGGTGTTTTTCATCAATGTGATGTTAGTGATGTAACCGCCGTACGCCAGTGTATACAGGCTATTATTGAAAAAACACAACGTATTGATGTACTTGTTTCAAACGCTGGTAAGCATCTAAGTGCCACAATTGAGCACACCGATGAAGCGACATTCGATGCGTTAATGGCACTGAATGTTAAAGGTGCGTACGCGGCTATACAAAGCGTATTACCAACTATGAAAGCACAGCAAGATGGCGCTATTGTGTTAATTGCCTCAGATCAGGCCATTATAGGCAAACAAAACTCATTTGCTTATAACTTAACTAAGCACGCATTGGCTTCAATGGCTAAAACCACCGCCTTGGATTACGCAAGCTTTAATATTCGCGCTAATGCAGTGTGCCCTGGCACCATAGAAACGCCGTTATTTCATAATGCAATTGATGCATATTGTAAAAGAAGTGGTGCTAACAAAGCCGATATTGTTGCCGAAGAAGCCGCATTACAACCGCTCAACCGTTTAGGTCAAGCCGATGAAGTTGCTGCACTGGTAAGCTTTTTAGTAAGTGCAGATGCCAGCTTTATTACTGGTAGCTTACAACGTATTGATGGTGGCTACACAGCACAATGAGTACTAAAATTATTGACCCGCATCTGCACTTTTTTAATTTGCCGGAGGGTCAATACACCTGGCTACAAGGTGCGAACCCACCAGCTTGGTCTAACTTAGATAAAATAAAGCAGCCCATCAGCGTTGCTGAACTGATCAAAAGTACTAACTTTGAACTCGCAGGTTTAGTGCACATAGAAGCTGGGTTTGATAATAACCAGCCAGTTAAAGAATTAAACTGGTTAGCCAAACATATTAAAAATATACCTTATAAAGCAATTAGCTTTGCAACAATTAACCAGCCAAATAACGCATTTAAACTAGCACTTCAGCAGCTAGATCATCACTCTCTTGTAGGCATTAGAGATATCACTGAAGGTCATGATGCCGAGCGCTTATTGAGCCCTCATTGTCTCGATAACCTGCGACACTTGAGCCAATTAAAGCTGCATTTTGAAGCCCAATTTGAAGTAGAAAACCTCAACATCACTGAGCGGCTCATTTCTTATGCCAACAAAGTTAGTGGCTTACAAATAATCATTAATCACGCAGGGCTTGCACACAACCTTGCAAACTGGGCAACTGCAATTGAACTACTTGCAAAACAGCCTAATGTTGCGATTAAGTTTTCAGGTTTTGAATTACTCATGCTTAATAGCGAGCAGCAAAACCAATGTTTTAAACATATTTTAAAGCATTTTGGTATGCAAAGAGTGATGTTTGCTAGCAACTTCCCCGTGTGCCAAATTAATATTAACTACAACGAGTTATGGCAACATTATCGCAGCCTGTGTAGCGACGATCTTACATGGCAATATTTGAGTTACAAAAATGCTGCAAGCCTCTATCAACTCTAAATGAAAACCGCTATATTTAGCTCAACAGTTTAAAAAACGAGCATGCGTATGGCCATTTTTAATTCATCTTCTCTTAAATACACATTACTCCCTTTTTCACTAGCCGCTTTATTAACAGGTTGTGGTGGTGGAGGTAGCGACAATGCGACCAACCCAACAACTGATAATAGCGGCTGGACCTCAGGTGTATTTGCCAGTTCAGGGCAATTTAAAGGTCAATGCCAAGCAATTAATGAAAAAAACTGGCTACGCTCTTGGAGTAACGAAACCTACCTATGGTATGACGAAATTATTGATACCAACCCTGCATTAACGTCAGGGATTATTGATTACTTTAATACTTTAAAAACGGAGCAACTGACTGAGTCAGGTGCGAAAAAAGATAACTTTCACTTTAGTTTGCCGACCGATGAGTGGCAAAGACAAAATCAATCCGGCCTAAGCTTTGGTTATGGCTTTAATATAAAAATAATTGCCGGTAGCGCGCCACGCCAAGCAGTTGTTAGCTACACCGAACCAAATACCCCAGCTAGTAATCAAAATATTATTCGTGGTTTTGAGCTTTTAGAAGTTGATGGCGTTGATTTTATTAACACCACCTCATCGAGCGAGGTAGGTATTATTAATGCAGGTTTATTCCCCGAGCAAACGGGTAAAGTTACCGAATTTGTATTTAGGGATATCAGCACTAATGAAAACCGCACAGTGACGCTCACGTCTCAAAACATCGAATCGCAACCAGTAATGAATGTTCGTACCGATTTAGCCGCTGGTGATGTTGGTTATTTTCAATTTAATAGCCACAACGCCATAGCCGAAACACAGCTTTACAACGCCTTTAACCAACTCGCTGCCAGTAGCATTAAAGATTTAGTCATTGACCTGCGCTATAACGGGGGTGGGTTATTACAAATGGCTAGCCAAGTAGGCTACATGGTGGGGGGCAGTAACACGCAAGGTAAAATATTTGAACGGACCATATTTAATGATAAATTCCCTAATACCAACCCCGTCACAGGCCAAGCACTGACGCCGATGCCTTTTACAAATCGTTTTGTCGGCTTTGAAAATAATCCTGCAATTGTAGCGGGCACGCCGTTACCCACCTTAAACTTAGAACGGGTATTTGTACTTACCACCAGCAGTACCTGCTCGGCTAGTGAGGCTATCATTAACGGGCTACGCGGAGCAGATGTTGAAATTATTCAGATAGGCGCAGGCACCTGTGGTAAACCGTATGGTTTTTACCCTACCGACAACTGCGACACCACTTATTTTACTATTCAATTTACTGGCGAAAATAACAAAGGTTTTGGTGAATATTCAGATGGCTTTGCACCGCAAAATACCATTGATGACGCACGACAACCGGTTCGTATTGCTGGGTGTGCTGTTGCCGATGATTTTACTAAGCGCTTAGGTGATGCTAGTGAAAGCTTATTAAGTACAGCGCTGAGCTATAGAGAAAACGGCAGTTGCCCTGCCCCAAGCTCAATAAATAGTGTTCTTGGTTTTGCGCCCACTATCGCCACCGATATGCCAGAAGTAAAAGATATGCGAGTTCAAACCATGCTACAACAAAATATTATTCTTAGTGATAACATGAGATAAGCAATGAACATATTATTAGCAATAAGCATGACTGCAGCGACATTAGGGTTAACGGGTTGCTTAGCGCAAAGCTCAGAACCCACACCTAAGCTACAGCATGCGTTACTAATTGAGCCCAATAGCGCTAAAGTAGCCGATGCGATTACGCAACTGCTACATAGCTCACAGGTTCAATTAACCGACGATGTTTTTGTAACCTCAAGCACAGTTACCCTTGAGCAACTTAATCACAAAGACCCTCAGGGAAATCCGATTATGGGCAAGCAGCTTAATATGCCGGATCAGTTTGAACTGATGATTAAGGGAGAGCGCTGTTTTGTTCGCCATTTTGATAGCAAAGCAACCATCGAACTAAAACAAGTACTTTGTAAAATAAACCCACAGCGATAAAAAAGCCGGTAAGTGACAACTCACTTACCGGCTATTTCTCAACAGAGTAAACTATTTTATTTCTACGCGTTGTGAGCGCATTACAATTTCATCGTTAAGCTCAATCCCAAGACCTGGTTCTTCAGATACTTCAAAAAAACCATTTTTAGGTTGTGGATCTTGTAAGCATAGCTCTCTATTCCACTTTTTAATCGCGTAAGTATGATGCTCGTGAATTAAAAAGTTAGGGATCGCTGTTTCTAAGTGCAATGATGCCGCCGTTGCAACCGGCCCTCCACATACGTGTGCCTGAATACGCACATCAAAAATATCAGCGTAATCACATACTTTTTTAGTTTCGGTAAAGCCACCACATAAGCCGATATCTGGCTGTAGTACATCAATACTTTGATCTTCTAAATAAGGACGTACACCCCAGCGGTTATACAAGCGCTCGCCGCCTGCAATAGGCACAGCCACTTTGTCAGCCACTTTTGCATGTAATGAATGGTTTAAGTAATTCACCGGCTCTTCAAAATACATACAGTCAAATTCTTCTGCAATTTCACCAATTTGAATTGCCGATGTCGCTCCTGGTAAGCTATGACATTCAAAAATAATATCTACTTCGTCACCCACGGCCTCTCGAATAGCCTGCATACGTGCGCGGTATAGTTTCATCTCTGGGCGAGAAATAATATTTGTGCGGTCGTAATAGGTGTTACCGTCTTTATCGTATTGAATTGGATCGACTTTCACCGCATCGTAACCTTCCGCCACCGCTTTTAGTGCCGCTTCGGCATATTCTTGTGGCTGTACCAGCGCTTTAAATTCACTGTCCCAGTCAAACTGCAGCTGTGATGCATAAGTACGCAGCTTGTCGTTAACTTTACCGCCAAGCAACTGATAAACCGGTAAACCTAATGCTTTACCTTTTATATCCCAAAGTGCCGTATCAATCGCACTCATTGCTGCGTAAACCACCGGCCCACCGCCTAGACCCCAAAAACTTTCACGTAACATGCGCGACCATAGTTTTTCAGTTTGAAACGGGTCATGGCCAATTAAAAAGGCATCGGCCATTTCTTTGATCATCGCAGCAGCTGCACTGTGGCCTAAATCGTATGCAAGACCTGCTTCACCCACACCGCTAATACCTTCATCGGTATGAATTCGAACAAATACCGGCGTCCATGCAGGACGATCAGGGCAATGAATATCAAAGACTTCAACGCGATTTACTTTCATAAAAATTCCTTATTACCCTTCAGTGGGTTATTTTGCAAAACTAGGATCAAGACGATACGCTTTTCGTAACATGGCAGGCCATGCTAGCTGGCCCCCTGTACTGCCGCTGTGAACGACGTTCGCTTGGTTATAAATGTTATCAATAATAGCTTGAGGCACAGCAGTCGCTTCTTGCGCACTTGATTGAATGGCTAACTGTATTTCACAGGCACGCTGAAGGTCATAAAAGCGCATAAACGCATCGCCTACCGTTGGGCCTACTGTTAAACCGCCGTGGTTGACCAATAGCATATGATTGGTGGTGCCTAAATCTGTTTGCAGGCGTTTACGCTCATCGCCATTCACCGCTAAACCTTCATAGCCATGGTAAGACAGAGACGGCAATGAAAACATCGAATACTGACTTAGCGGTAACAGCCCTTCTTTTTGTGTTGCAACCGCAATCGTTTCTTTGGTGTGCAGGTGTATAACGCAATGGGCATCCTCACGTACTTCGTGAATGGCACTGTGAATAGTGAACCCTGCAGGGTTAATATTAAAGGGTGTATCGTCAATAATGCGGCCATTTAAATCTACTTTGACTAAGTTAGATGCAGTGATCTCATCAAACGTTAAGCCAAAGGCATTCACTAAATAATGATCAGTGCCCGGTAGGCGAGCAGAAAGGTGCGTATAAATTAAATCCCCCCAACGAAAATGGTCAACTAATCGATAACATGCGGCTAAATCAACACGTAGTTGCCACTCTTGTTCTGATACTTTATTTTTTAAATTGAGCTGGGGTAAATCAAACATAACAAGCCTTTTAAAACACAGCATAGCGCTAGTGATTGTAGATGTTTAGAAGTCTAAATGAGTATTAGCATGATGGCAATCACCAAATAAAAAAGCCACACATAGGTGTGGCTCTTTTTAATTAGCGTTAACGGTTATTGTACTTTTGATAGGTAATCGGCAATCGCTTCAAATTCTTCATCAGTCACAGTCGCAACCATCGCTTTCATCGCCATAGACATACCGTTGTTACGAGCGCCTGACTTGATGTCTTTCATTTGCGCTACTAAATATTCTTTGTTTTGACCATTTAGTTTAGGGTACATCGCCATAATAGGTGCTTTACCTTCTGCACCATGACATGTTTGACAATTTTTAGCTGTGTAAAGTGCAGCGCCATCTGCAGCGGCTGCTGAAAATGAAAAACTTGCGGCTAAACCAATACCCGCCCCTAATAAAAGTGTTTTTATCTTGCTCATTGTATTTACTCTTCTTTTTACGGTTAAAAAAAACGGTTGAGATTATTGTAGTCAATAAATCTTTAAAAAGCATACGTCCTTGGTAAGGTTTGACGATCAATCAGAACAAATACGTGTATCCCTCATAAAACACATACTAGCTTGCTTTAACTGAGCAGATACTTAATAGGCTTACCAAATAAGATCGTCTGGCACTTCAAAATCAGCATACGGATCGTCTTCATCTTTGGCTTTATTTTCAGGCTCAACATGAAACACAATATACTTTTCATCCACCTCAGCCACTTTACGCGCAGGCTCATCTTCTAATACGTAAAACTGACCTTCTAACACACAAATAGCTAAACGCCCGCCCGAGAGCGCCTTTTGCGTTTGCTCATTCACATCAAGCCCTTTCACTTTATTTTCATAAGTGAAGTTAAAGGTACGCTCACCGCGAATTGACTCTTGATTATGATGCTCTAAAATTTGCTTAACACGGGCGACTTGCTCGCGCTGCTTTAATTCTTCTTGGCGCGCTTTATTGAGCTCTTCAGCTTTTTGCTGCTGCTCCAACTTAGTTTGCTGAATATGCTTTTGTAAATCGTTCGGGTTGCTCGTCGCTCCCTTCTTTTGCTTTTTCTGTTGCTTGCGCTTTTCTGATTTAGCAACTTTAGCTTTATGTGATGTTGTTAAACCAGCTTGGAGCAATTGCTCTTGTAGTGACCCCATGGCGTGTTCCCACTAAAAACGAATATTAATGCTATTTTAATCACCAACGAGCGTAAATAACAGCGCTATTGGTATTAATCTAACAAACTACTGAAAACAAAGCATGATTTAGCGCAATAAAGGTTAATTTATGAAAACCCAAGCAGTTTTGTATATAATGCAGCTCAACTAATAAGCAATGTATATGGCAGTTAATGCGCTTACCTCACCTACTCATCTGTTCAGTTTTCATTTTTTTTGTTTTATACGCACCACAGCCATTATTAAGTTTATTTGCTACTGAATTTAATGTTGCTCCTGCTGTTGCAGGCAGCTTAATGACGGCCACTATGCTGCCTTTAGCTATTGCCCCTTTAGTGTATGGACTGTTTTTAGCTAAGCGAAACCCTTTATTGACATTACGCTTCGCTATGTTGTTACTGGGTGTCGGTTGTATCTTATTTATTTATGCCCCGAGTTTTGAATTACTTCTACTGGTAAGGTTTTTACAAGGACTGACTTTACCTGCAGCATTGACTGCCATGACCAGCTTTATTGGTATGAGCTATCAAGCAGATACATTACAAAAAAATATGACGCTATATATAGGTAGTACGATTGTCGGTGGTTATTTTGGTCGTGTATTGGCTGCGCTCTTTAGCGATGTTTGGTCGTGGCAGAGTTTTTATTACCTAATAGCAGCCATGCTGATTATTCTAGCGTTAAGTATTCCCCATAAACGTTTTAATCTCGTTAAATCAACCGAGGTTTTATCGCCATTAGATTATATAAAACAACTTAAAGAGGGCTCTGCACTTAAGCTCTATGGTGCCATTTTTTGTATGTTTTTTTGCTTTGCAGCATTATTAAACTACTTGCCTTTTATTTTAAAAAATACCTTTTTAATTAATAACACGCGCGACATTGGCTTTGTTTATAGTGGCTATTTGGTGGGTGCTTTGGCTTCTATTTTCACTCCTTGGCTATTAAAAAAAATGACTTCAGCCTGGCGATTGTTGGCCGCGGTATTCGTGTTTTATAACCTCAGTATTGTGTTATTAATGAGTCATTCACTGTTGTTGTTTTTAATTGCATTCACACTCTTTTGCGGCGCTATGTTTGTGATTCATTCCACAGCGGCACCACTGGTTAATAAAATCAGTCACGCACCGCCAAGCGTTACCAACGGGTGCTATGTATCATTTTATTACAGCGGCGGCGCAATGGGCTCGTTATTACCAGGGGTGGTTTATCAAACTCATGGACAAACGGCGTTTATGGCAACATTACTCGCTGTATGTTTGTGTGGACTGGGGCTTATTTTGTGGGCTCAACGCGATGGCAAAAACATCACCCGCGGCTGATGCTCAGTAAAGTCAAAAAAACGCAGTAAATCAGGCTTAGTTAATAACCATGTTTGGGTATTTTCAAACGGGTGGCAATGAAATAAATCGCCAAACCAAATATCTTGATCAAGCCAAAGCGTTACATCACGCTGTTTGTCGTTCATTAAGCTGAGCATTGACACGCAACCCGGTGCAACCTTTAAGTACTTAGCCAAGCGCTCATTAGAGGCAAAGCCTAAGCGCGATAGCCCTTGCTGTTTGGCAAGTGACTTTAAATCCAACTGTTTATCATGCGCGGTGATCACTAAAAAATGACGCTTACCTTCATTGTCTCGCAAAAATAGGTTTTTTAAACGTGTTCCTGGGCGATTTACCATCAGTTCATCGGCATCTAAACTGCCATGTAGCGCTGGATGTTCTATTACGTCATATTCTATATTTAGTTGGGTTAACACTGCCGCTAGTTTTTGTTTATCCGCTAACATATTACAAACAACGCCCTCTTAATTGCACACTTAAATCACGCCATAGTACTTCGTTTATTTCATGCTTATCTGCACAATAGTTACGCTGTGCTAGTTCTTTATTAAGAAACTCTACCGCTTGATCTTCTAATTGTAATTTTAAAACACTCGACTCTTCAAAATGCTCTTGCTCAGCAAAACGCTGAACATCATTGCGGGTTAGTTTTTTATTAATATTAATTTGCTCACGACTTTTAGCCTTTACAGAAACCACATAAGCAAAAAGCTTGTTACCTTGCTCATCAAGGGTGTCATAAAATTGTTTATTATTAATTTCGTAGGGCGGTTCATCTACTGAACTGGCACAACCAAAAAGGAAAATCATGAAAACTAACGCGTATTTTTTCATTATGTATTGTCGTTTTAGTAAATATTTAGCTCGAGTTTAACAAAAATTAGTTAAAACGGAAAAATTTGTGAAAAAATACTTGACCAAAAACGTAAAAATATTTAAAGTTCACCCCGCTTGAGACTCAGCACTTAAGCATTTACATTGTATGTAAATTAGGAATGTGGGGCTATAGCTCAGCTGGGAGAGCGCCTGCCTTGCACGCAGGAGGTCAGCAGTTCGATCCTGCTTAGCTCCACCACTTTCCTACTCTCTCCCCTAAGTAATATCCTTATTTTTATATTCTAAATAAATTTCTCTGTTAATAATTTTTTGCCCTGTTTTAATCTTTATGTTTGCTTAGTTGTTTGATTTTGCTAAATCGAGATCAAAAATGCCGAGCAAAAGCCCGGCATTTTTATCGTTTATTAGGTTGGGTAAGTTATTCGCGAACTTGACCAACACCATTAACTAAATATTTCTCAGTCGTTAGTGACTCAAGCCCCATTGGACCATAAGCATGCAACTTAGTCGTTGCAATACCAATCTCGGCGCCTAAACCTAGTTGTGAGCCATCAGAGAAACGTGATGACGCATTAACCATAACAACCGATGCATCCACACTACGTTGGAATAACTCTGCCGCAGCATCGTTTTTAGTACAGATAACTTCGGTATGATTTGAGCCAAATTGAGCAATGTGCTCAACGGCTGCATCAAAGCTTGGCACTATACGAATAGCAATTTCTAAATCTAAATATTCTTCACCAAATTCGTTATCTGCAAGCACAGTGACATTATCAAAATACTCAGCCGCTTTGGCATCGGCATTTATTTTTACGCCTTCTTGGCGAAGCACTACCGCGCACAGGTTTAAAAACTCATCAGCAACATCTTGGTGTACTACTAACCCTTCTAAGGCATTACATACGCCAGTACGTTGAGTTTTACCGTTAAGTAGTAGATTGAGTGCCACTTCTAAGTCTGCATCTTTATCTACGTATAAATGACACACGCCTTTAAAGTGCTGAATAACAGGAATTGTACTGTTTTCTGTTACATAGTTAATAAGCCCTTCACCGCCACGTGGGATAATTAAATCAATACTGTCGCGTTGCTGCATTAATTCCATTAGTAAAGCACGGTCAGGATCTGGAATAACTGAAATTAGCGCCGTTGGCAAACCATGTTTAGTAAGCACGCTGTGCATTACACTAGCAATGGCTTGTGAGCTTTTAAGCGCTTCTTTACCACCGCGCAAAATAACACCATTACCCGACTTAAAGCACAATGCACCCGCGTCAGCCGTTACATTAGGTCGTGCTTCGTAAATCATACATACCACGCCCAGTGGTACACGCATTTTTCGAATTTTAATGCCATTTGGACGTTCAGTGATATCACGTAACTGGCCAACCGGATCATCAAGTGAAACAATCACTTCGATACCTTCAGCCATCGCTTCAATGCGCTCATCATTCAATGTTAAACGGTCTATCATTGACGCTGCTAAATTATTGTCACGCGCAGCGCTTAGGTCACTTTCATTTTCTTTGATTATAAATTCTTTTTGATCTCTTAATGCCGCTGCCATATCGGTTAACACGTTGTTTTTAGTCTCGGTATCGAGTAAAGCAAGTGTATGTGCAGCTTTTGCTGCTTGGCGTGATATATCCGTAATTAAACTCATGACTTCTCCAATAATGCGATATCTTTTTCTGAAATAATTGGTCCAATTGAATCCTGCATTTTTTCGCTGAATTCACTCTGCTCGTTGTCTGCAATAAAGTTTAACAAGCAGCTACTGTAATTTGCTGTGGCTTTAGCTAAACGCGTACCATCTTCACTGCGAACTAAGATAGTATCGCCCACAGCAAACTCGCCATGTACTTCCTTGATCTCATCGCCTCGTAAACAGCCGTCTTCGCCTTCTAGCGAATCATCAAATGACCCATCGACAACCACTTCACCTTGTTCATTTGCGGTATGTGTCATCCAGTGAATAGAGTCTTGCATTGGTTTTTCATAAGGCAAGAACACACTACCTGGATTTTCGCCCGCTAATAAACGAGTAAAGGTTTCTTCTTTAAAGCCATTAATAATATACGTTGCAATACCATGTGATGTGGCTTTTTCTGCCGCTTCAATCTTGGTTTTCATTCCACCGGTGCCTACTGCACTGGTAGCACATCCTGCCATAGCATAAATAGAATCATCAATTGATTTTATTTCAGGCAATAATACGGCATCGTCATGCAGATTTGGATTTTTGTCGTACAGCCCATCTACATCCGAGAAAATCATTAATGCGTCAGCGTCAGCGGCAGCTGCCACCATCGCTGATAAGTTATCGTTATCACCCACTTTTAAATCATCTGTTGTCACCGCATCATTTTCATTAATGATAGGTAGCACGCCGTGCTCTAACAAGGTAAATACGGTTTCACGGATACTCTGGTAACGCTCACGGTCACGTAAGTCACCATGAGTTAATAATAGCTGCGCTGATGGAAAATCAAAGAAACGATCCCACATGGCCATCATTTCTGTTTGCCCTGCTGCTGCCATGGCTTTTTTCATAACAACTGAGCGCGGCTTCTCTGATGGAAATAAATGCGAGCCTGCCGCTACAGAGCCTGATGACACTAAAATAACCTCTATACCACGTGCGCGACAGTGAACGATAAACTGTGCGATGGTTAACAAGTAGCGTGAACGACAGCCATCTTGATCGGGTGCAATTAAGGCACTGCCCACTTTAAGTACGATACGTCGCCAATTTAACTTTTGCATAAATGCTCAACTTTCCATTTTATTTGTATTCATCACACTGATGAATGAAACCAGGTCGCTATGTTTAAAACATAACGTCGAATTTGTTTATCATTGCCCACACTTTTTTTACACACGCGTACACCGTCTCTAAAACCATTGTTTTAAATTGAGATGCAAAAAATAAATAGTATTAACCCAATAAAATTGGATTGTACTAACTAAAAAAATATAAAGTGTTGTTTATGTATCGCTGTAAAAAGCTGTGTGCGGCTTTTTTATTAACAACATACATAGAGCCTCTTAAGTCTGGTACACCAACAGATAGGGTGATGACTTAAGGACCGAGATTTAACCGCCACGATGGGGATTAAATATTGAAAGGTAATAATTCAACTCAAACTTTAATTTATGTGCGTTACGCAGATAAACACCTTGAGCAAAACTATACCAAAGAGTTCGGTAAATGATATTTTATGCTCGAACATTATAAAACATCGCTGAAACAATCACTAAGAGAGTTCAGATGTTTATATCTAACACGTTTACTTACTTAAACAACAAACTTTATTAGATAACTAATTATTCGAACACGAAGTATAATACGTTAAAATAGCCGCTTAGATCAAGGCTAAAATTAAAGCTAAATAGGTCATAACAGACAAGGCATGCACATTTTGCAATAGATATCATAAAGTTAGACTACTATAAATAGTAATTATAGAGACTATAACTTTGATAACACTCTCACAAAAGACGTTAACACTAAATAAATAAACATTATTTATTAGCTAAATTTAATTTACACGTGTATACCCACTGTATTACTGGTTGGTAACCGTTATACTTTTAAACATTATTAAAATTAAGGAGTTTTTACTCTATGTCAGCAATTTATATAGCCGGTATTGCACTGTGTTCAGTGTTAGCCCAATGGGTCGCTTGGGCGTTTAGAGTACCCGCTATTCTGTTTTTATTGCTTACAGGGCTTTTATTAGGGCCATTTAGTGGCGTATTAGACCCTGATGCATTATTAGGTGATTTACTTTTCCCTGTGGTCTCTTTGAGTGTCGCTGTGATTTTATTTGAAGGGTCCTTAACCTTACATTTTCGAGAACTTAAAGGGATCAGTAAAGTCGTCAGAAATCTCTGCTCTATTGGTATGCTTACAACTTGTATTGTTATTAGTTTTAGCGCCTATTGGTTACTCGAGTTAAATTGGCGAGTTGCTGCAGTACTTGGCGCAGTGCTTGTTGTTACGGGGCCAACCGTTATTGCTCCATTACTTAACTCGATGCGACCTACCCAGGATATCGATCGTATTTTACGCTGGGAAGGCATAGTAATAGACCCCATTGGCGCTTTATTTGCAGTACTAGTGTTTGAAGCCGTAATGCTGGTTGGTCAGGGTGAAGTACTTAGCCACACTATCGTTGCACTGGTTAAAACCGTTGGCGTTGGTTTAAGTATTGGTGTGGTTTCGGGTTGGATCACGACGCAACTAATGCGCCGAGAATGGCTGCCATTTGAGCTACATAAGTTTGGTATTTTAGCGTTAGTGTTAATTAGCTTTTCTATTTCAAACCACATAAGCCATGAGTCAGGCTTACTGGCTGTGACGGTGTTTGGCATTTGGTTAGCTAATCAAGATGACTTGGAAATAGATTCGGTACTCGAGTTTAAAGAAGATTTGTCGATGATTTTAATCTCGACTTTATTTATTTTATTGGCCGCAAGACTACAACTCTCTGATTTAATGATGCTCGACAGCGACGTATTTATATTTTTAGCTATTGTGCTATTTATCGCCCGCCCATTGTGTATTGCTATTTCAACCTTTGGTACAGACTTACCGATGAAATCGCGCCTAGTACTTGCTTGGATTGCACCTCGCGGTATTGTTGCAGCAGCTGTTGGTTCAGTATTTGCGCTGAGTATGATGGAAGCGGGAGTGGCCGATGCCGAAAAAATGGTGCCACTCATATTTACTGTTATTATTGTTACTGTGGTACTGCAAAGCTTAACGGCTATCCCTGTTGCGAAACTACTTGGAGTGCGTCAACCATCCCCTAATACTATTTTAATCATTGGTGCAAACCATGTATCGCGTGCAATTGCACGTGGCTTAAAAGAGCAAAATATTCCTGTTCATCTATCAGATCCTGCTTGGGAGAACTGTAGAATGGCGCGTATGGATGGCCTGCCTTGTTATTACGGTAACCCGCAATCGGAGCATGCTGAACGTTATTTACCTTTAACCACGATTCGCAGTGTTTTAGCGCTTTCACCTAATCGCCACCACAACGCATTAGGGGTGCAGTACTTCTCTCATTTATTAAATGAAAAAAATGTATTTTCACTACGTTCCTCTTCTTCGCACGCCAAAGCAAATAAAGACAGTGCGACGTTTTTATCACGACAAATTCTGTTTGGTGAGAACGGCGCATATGCACGCTTAAGCAGTGTTATTGCCAAAGGCGGTAAAGTGAGTGCAACACGTATATCTGAAGAGTTTAGCTGGCAGCAGTATTTAGAAATGAATCCTGAAGCGATCCCACTGTTTATTCTCAAAGGGGATAAAGACAGTGATGAAGACGCACCAGTGAAAATGAGGCCTTTTACCAGTGATATGGAAAAGCCACCACAAGAGGGTGAACGAGTAGTTGCATTGCAACCGCCTAAAATATCGCTATTAAAAGATCCGGCCAATAACAAAGCCAAAGACAATAAAAAAGACGAGTAATAACTAAAAAGCGAGAGTGCTAAAAAAGCACTCTCGCTTTTTTATTTACAAACCTGAACTCTGATTAAAAGATTTACTAACATATTAAATCATAGTCATAATTAGGTTTATTTTCTCTAGCTAGAGTTTAGGTTACATTGGTAAGCGCGCGCGGGTAACGACACTAGCTGGCATTTTTTCAGCAAGTTTAGTTAATGCTCGCTCTATTTTTTTATGTGTCGCTTTATCGGCTACCGTGGTGTTAAACAGCCAACGATAAGCATCTTCAAAGTCTCTTGGACTACCATAGCCTTGATTAAACAAGCCCACTAATCGTAGTTGCGCTTTTAAGTTACCTTGCGCTGAGGCCTCACGTAAGTAGGTGATTGCCATTGTTTTGTCTTTTTGTACTAACTGCCCAACGTCGTAGTAGCGACCTAGTTGCTCTAATGCAGCCGCTAAGCCCTGCTCAGCCGCTTTTTTCATGTAATACACACCCAAAGCTACATCACGTTCAACACACACCTTGTAGGCGAGCATATCACCGTATAAAAATTGATACGACGGCAATGCCATTTTATTGGCTCGTGCTTCTATATCTTGCACTAACTGGCAATTATCTGCCTTCACGCGGGCTAGATGAGTGTTCTCATTAATTAAAGCTATTAACTCAGATTCGGTATACAGCGGCACAGCTGCAGGGCTTTCTTCAGCTAAGCTATTGCTTATATTAAATAAAGAAAGTGTAAGTAGTGATAATGACCACACTGAGCAACGAGAAGATAAACGCATATTAACCACTTTAAAAATAAACTTACCAAATAATATACAAAGATCGTTCCACTATTAATAGGTGTGCTTTTTTATAGGCATAAAAAAAGCTGCACATGGCAGCTTCTTTTCAACATAAACCCAATTATGCAAATGGGCTACGAAGTATCATGGTTTCAACACGATCTGGACCTGTAGAGATAATATCAACAGGGACGCCCGTGATTTCTTCAATACGTTTAATGTAATCAATTGCTGCTTTAGGTAAACCTTCAAGCGATGTTACACCCACGGTATTTTCAGACCAACCAGGCATTTCTTCGTATACTGGTGTTACTTTATCGTAACCTTCAGCCGCTAATGGCGTAACGTTAGTCACAGTACCATCTTCAAGCTTATAACCAGTACAGATTTTAAGTGTTTCTAAACCGTCTAGAACGTCAAGTTTAGTTAAACAAAAACCTGAAATGCTGTTAATTTGAACTGCACGGCGCATAGCCACTGCATCTAACCAGCCAGTACGACGTAAACGACCAGTAGTAGCACCAAACTCATGACCTTTGTCACCTAAATGCTTACCTACTGGGTCTTGTTTTTCAAGGCCATCGTAAAGCTCTGTAGGAAAAGGACCTGAACCTACACGTGTTGTGTACGCTTTAATGATACCTAGTACATAATCAAGGTGTAATGGGCCAAAACCCGCACCTGTAGCAACGCCACCAGCAGTAGTGTTTGAAGATGTAACATAAGGATAAGTACCGTGATCGATATCAAGTAATGTACCTTGTGCACCTTCAAATAAGATGTTGTCACCGGCTTTACGCGTTTGATCTAAAAGCTCAGTTACATCAACTACCATTGCTTTTAAGATGTCAGCAACAGCCATTGCGTCATCAAACGTTTTTTGAAAATCTACTGCATCTACTTTGTAGTAGTTCACTAATGTGAAGTTGTGGTATTCCAATACTTCTTTTAACTTAGTAGCGAATAATTCAGGATTGAATAAATCGCCAACACGTAAACCACGACGTGCTACTTTATCTTCATACGCTGGACCGATACCACGACCCGTTGTACCGATTGGTTTATCGCCACGCGCTGTTTCGCGAGCTACATCTAATGCAACATGGAAAGGCAATATTAGCGGACATGCTTCACTGATTAAAAGACGTTCGCGTACTGGTACGCCACGCTCTTCAAGCATGCCAATTTCTTTCATTAGCGCTTCTGGTGATAAAACAACACCATTACCAATCACACATTTAACATTGTCACGTAATACACCCGATGGAATAAGGTGTAGAACTGTCTTTTCACCGTCGATCACTAAGGTATGGCCAGCGTTATGACCACCTTGATAACGAACTACTAAAGATGCTTTATCTGTAAGGAGGTCAACTACCTTACCCTTACCTTCGTCACCCCATTGGGTGCCTAGTACAACAACGTTTTTACCCATTGCAAATTCACTTAGAGAAAATTAGGACGAGATTTTACCAGAAAACTAAAGCAAAGTTCACCCCGTTTAGCTTATTTTTTCCTCGTGCCCTTAGTAAACATCAGTGTTTAGCTAATAATCACATAAATAACAGTGATTTATAAGATTAAAATTCAGATAACAAAAAGCCCTGCAATTGCAGGGCTTTTTAAATTTAACTAAAGCTGTGATTACTGAGCTTTCGCACCTTTCATGTATTGGAAGAAGTCGCTATCCGGTGATAACACCATCACGTCTTGCTTTCCTTTGAAAGTTTGCTTGTAAGCTTCTAAAGAGCGAACAAAGCTAAAGAACTCAGGGTCTTTATTATAAGCACTAGCGTAAATCGCAGCAGCATCAGCATCGCCTTGACCACGAACAGAACGCGCATTACGTTCTGCATCAGCAAGCATTACTGTTACACGGCGGTCAACACCTGCACGAATCGTTTCTGCTTTTTCCTGACCTTCAGAGCGGTGCTCTTTAGCAACGGCAGTACGCTCAGCACGCATACGTTGGTAAATAGAGCTACTCACCTCTTGAGGTAAGTTAATTTGCTTAACACGTACATCAAGTACTTCAATACCCAGCTCACTAGCACTTTCAGAGGCTTGTACTAACGCTTCTTCCATCAGCTCGCTACGTTCACCCGATACAATTTCACGAATAGTACGCGTACCAAAGTTAGTACGTAGGCCATTATTTACTTTTTGCTTAAGCAGTGTTTCAGCGTATTGCTTATCACCACGTGCACGCAGGTAAAAAGAGCTAAAGTCGTTAACACGCCATTTTACAAACGAATCAACAATTAAGTCTTTTTTCTCGCTAGTTACAAAGCGATCCGGTGTGCCATCTAGCGTTTGAATACGCGCATCAATGCGGCGCACTTGGCTAAAAAATGGCACTTTTAGATGTAGACCTGGACCATAAACTACCGCTTGATCATCGCTGTCTTTTTGTACTTTACTAAATAAAAGTACAATCGCCTTTTGGCCTTCAGAAACCACAAATACTGACGAGAAACACATTACAATGGCAGCTAATAGGATTACTAAACTAAAGTTTTTCATTATGCTTATCTCCCGTCGTTGAAGCGATCATTGTTAAAGCGATCATTACCACTATTAACAGTGCTGTTACGTGACGTATTTACCTTGTTACGTAAATCGTTAATATCGCTTGAGCTAGGTAAAGCAACGCGTGTTGATGAACCCTGTTTTTCCATGATTTTATCAAGTGGTAAATACATCATGTTGTTACCGCCCTTAACGTCAACCAATATTTTAGAGCTATTACCTAATACTTCTTGCATTGCGTCTATGTATAAACGCTCGCGTGTTACTTCTTTAGCTGCTTGGTATTCTGGAAGTAATTTCTCAAAACGAGCCACTTCACCTTGCGCTTCTAAAGTAATACGTTCTTGGTAACCTTCAGCTTCTTGCGTCATACGAGTCACCTGACCACGCGCACGCGGTTCAATTTCACGGGCATACGCTTCGGCTTCACGAATAAAGCGTTGCTGATCCTCTTGGGCCGCAATTGCATCATCAAACGCATCTTTAACTTCCATTGGTGGACGAGAGTCCTTGAAGTTAACGTCAGTTACGATTAAACCTAAGTTATAAGGTTCGATGATTTGATTTAGCTCATCCCAAGTATTTTGACGTACAACTTCACGGCCGTTAGTCAGTACTTGGTCCATTTTTGAATGGCCAACAACATAACGCAGCGCACTATCTAATGCTTCTTCAAGGCTGCTGTCAGCGTTAGTGACACTAAACTTGTATAAGTAAGGGTCGATTACTCGATACTGCACTTCAAATTCAACGCTTACTACGTTTTCATCTTCGGTTAGCATAAAGCCTGATGCTGATAACGAGCGAACAGCTTCGATATCGACTGGAATAACCGTTTCAACAAAGGTCATTTTCCAACGCAAGCCAGGATCTGCAATTCGGTCAAACTTACCAAATTGAAGAACGACGCCGCGCTCAGCTTCTTTCACCGTATAAATACCGCTTAACGCCCATACAATTGCAGCGATAATAAGTACAAATGAAATACCGGCTCCGCCAAGTCCACCGCCGCTACCATTGCCGGATTTTCTACCGCCAAATAAGCCGTTAAACTTGTTACTGAATTTACGGAACACCTCGTCTAAATCAGGTGGGCCTTGATCACGTCCGCCTTTGTTATTCCACGGATCTTTGTCATTGCCATTATTACCCGGTTCATTCCAGGCCATAGCTATACTCCATTGTTATCTAAATAAATTCGGAAATTGTGTTAAATCTAACAAATCTTATGCATTTCTTATACTAAAACCGACATTAATCTTTCAGTTTTTAGTCGCAGCTAATAAAACTTTCAATCTCTGGGCCAAAATCTTTAATCAAACGATTCCACTCAATCATAGGTAATCGCACATCTAGCAACCAATTACCTTGCTCATCAAAACGTTCGTTATGTACTGCACTTAAGTTAAATAAAGATGCTCTTAAACGTCCATACTGAGGAGCCAGTATTAAAGTTTCACTCAACATCTTTTTAGCTAGTAGGTCACTAATAGCCTCACTTAGCAGCTCGCAACCTTCACCTGTTTTTGCTGATAACCATATCCTTATAGGTTGGCCTTCGTCATCGCGATCAATACGTGGGGTTACATCATCCAGCGCATCAATTTTGTTGTATACAAGTAATTGCGGTACATCATCAGCTTCAATTTCTTTGAGTACTTCTTGTACCTGTTCAATATTTTCTTTTCGACGAGGGTCGGCTACATCTATCACGTGT
Source organism: Pseudoalteromonas sp. G5_S1_54_S4 (assembly GCF_054968565.1). Classification (NCBI taxonomy): domain Bacteria; kingdom Pseudomonadati; phylum Pseudomonadota; class Gammaproteobacteria; order Alteromonadales; family Pseudoalteromonadaceae; genus Pseudoalteromonas; species Pseudoalteromonas sp. G5_S1_54_S4. Next base: position 28,499 of record NZ_JBQKUL010000033.1, read on the forward strand.
AATTGTAAATCAGCCTCTCGCGTTTCTGTCAGCGTTGCTTTAAATGCAGCCACTAAGTCATGCGGTAAGTGGCGAATAAACCCTACAGTATCCGCTAAAATAACCGAACCAACATCGCCAATATCTAATTTGCGTAAGGTTGGGTCTAGTGTTGCAAACAACTGATCAGCGGCATACACATCAGAATTTGTAATACGGTTAAATAAGGTTGATTTACCCGCATTAGTATAACCCACTAAAGAAACCGTTGGGATCTCATTACGAGTACGTGCTCGTCTACCTTGCTCACGTTGTACGCCAACTTTAGCCAAACGGGCGCGTATATTTTTAATACGTGCACGTAATAAACGTCGATCGGTTTCTAACTGCGTTTCACCAGGACCACGTAAACCAATACCGCCTTTTTGGCGTTCAAGGTGGGTCCAACCTCGGATTAAACGAGTCGACATATGACGAAGCTGCGCTAACTCAACTTGAAGTTTACCTTCGTGAGTACGTGCGCGCTGAGCAAAAATATCAAGGATAAGTGTGGTTCTATCAAGCACCCGACATTGGCAAACACGCTCTAAATTACGTTCTTGAGACGGACTTAACTGATGGTTAAAAATGACAACATCGGCATTGTGGATTTTGACAATTTCAGCTATTTCTTCTGCTTTGCCGGTACCGACAAATAGCTTCGGATGTGGTGCTTGACGGCTGCCTTGCACAACCGCCAAACTACTAACACCAGCAGAAGATACCAACATTTCTAATTCGTGGAGATCTTCACGATCCCCCTCTTTAGGTAAGTCGATATGGACTAAAATTGCCTGTTCGCCAGATTCATAGCGGTCAAACAAGCATTACGCTCCTAATTTAAAAGTTTCCAGCTTCAGGTTCTTCAGTGTCTTCATTTCCCTGAACACCTTGGAAGTTGACTGCGCGTGCAGGTACAACTGTAGAAATTGCATGTTTATACACCATTTGGTTAACAGTGTTTTCCAGTAAAATTACAAATTGGTCAAATGACTGAATTTTACCTTGTAATTTTATGCCATTTACCAAAAAAATTGATACTGGAATGCGCTCACGGCGTAGTGCATTTAAAAATGGGTCTTGTAACGATTGGCCTTTTGCCATGTTATTATTCCTTCGTTCTAGGTGTTATTATAATTAAGTGGCTGAACTGATTTAACAAAGATAAATTTTGTCCAACTACTACTAGCTTAGCGAACTTACTACACGATGCAAGTTTTCTTCATCACCTGTTGTTAACCATGTAACATCAGGCCAGCTTCTTAACCACGTTAATTGGCGTTTAGCCAATTGACGTGTGGCTGCAATGCCGCGAAAAATCATTTCATCATGATCAATTTCACCCGCAAGGTAATCCCACATCTGTCTATAACCTACACAACGAATAGAAGGCATATTGGGATGTAAATCCTCACGTAGATATAGGGTCGAAACTTCTTTTTCAAACCCCTGTTCAATCATTATTTTAAACCTTTCTTCAATTCGATGATGTAATTCACTGCGATCATCGGGTGCAATTGCAAATTGATGAAAAGTATAGGGTAATGCTGGCTGCTTTTGCTTTTGCAATTCAGTCATCGTTTTACCTGTTATACGGTAAACTTCCAAAGCACGATTAATTCGCTGCGAATCATTTTCACTCATCTTTTGTGCGGCTTGCGGATCAACTTTAACCAGCTCTTGATATAAATGTGGCCAACCGTACTGTTTCGCCTGTACTTCAAGCTCAGCTCTAACGTTTGCATCGGCCTCAGGTAATGGCGACAACCCATCAATTAGCGCTTTGAAGTACATCATTGTACCTCCAACCAATACAGGCACTTTACCTTGTTGATGAAATTTATCAATTTTTTCTATAGCATCACGTCTAAAATCAGCAACCGAATACGTTTCACTCGGATCAAGTAAGTCAATTAAATGATGTGGGGCACGAGCTAATTCGTCGGCATCAGGCTTAGCCGTACCAATATCCATACCTTTATAAACAAGCGCAGAATCAACGCTAATAATCTCAGTATTTAAATACTCACACAGTGAAATTGCCAATGCTGTTTTACCAGCAGCGGTTGGGCCCATTAAAAATATGACCGGTAAATTACTCAACACGAATACCTTAATTAAATTGCGTTAGATAAGAGTTTAGATCTATTTTAACTGCTTTTTCTCGCAAGCGTTCAATTGTTTGCGGATTATTTTGTAAGCGCGCTTGCTGCTCTAAAAAGACATTGCTCGCATAGAACCGTGCGGGAATTATATTTACCTGCCATTGTAGCCATTCATCAATACTTGCTAACTGAGCCTTACATCCCTCAAGCAATGCACCTATTGCAGCACTTACATCTAATAAGTACAGACTTGTAGGCAGCTTCTTTACCATAATAAACTGCTTTTCTATTAATAACTCAAAACCTAGTAAGGTAAACCAAGACTGCTGAGCAGCAAGAAGCGCCGTGTCTTGTTTTGATACGTTAACACGCACAGGCAATAGAAGTGCTTTACCTTCAAGGCTGCCGTGCTCTTTTATTTGTGTATGCCAATCATCCGCTAATGTGTATTTAAAGTGTGAACAATAAAGTTGATTTTCATTATTGAACACGCAAACGCCCTTTTCAATGCTTATTATATCGACAGTGCGCAGTGCTGTATCTGATACTTGCGTCTCATTAGATTGTACAAATGCTGCCGCAGTATCAAAGTGCTGCGCTTGTTGCTCATTCACGCCCTGATAAAACGCATTCACATCATGGTAATTTTGGCTTTCAATACGCACCTGTCTACCCGCACCTTGACGACTGCCACTATAAGAGGCATTACTTGTAGATGGCGAATGACTTGGTTGTAATGACGACTTAGGATAATCAAAAAGTTCACTATTGGTCGTGTGTTCTTGGTTAAACGATGTAACCGGTGATTGATGCGTGTGAGCGGCTGGCGAATTAACAAACTCAGCTTGAAGTGGCACCACAACTTGTTTGATAGCTTGTAAAATAAAGTCATGTACCAAACGACCTTGATGAAAACGTACCTCATGCTTTGCCGGGTGCACGTTAACATCCACTTGGCGTGGGTCTATATCAATGTAAATCACAAATCCGGGAAGTTCTTGCTCGCCACTGACCTCTTCAAATGCTTGACGAATAGCATGCAGAATAAGTTTGTCGCGCATCATACGATTATTTACATAGGTATACTGAGTAGTATTAGCCGATCCAACTGGCAATACCCAACCGTGTAGTTGCAACCCAGTCTCACCCGATTGAATATGCAATCCTTGCTCAGCAAACGCTTTACCCGCCACTTGTGCGACTCGTGTAATCGCTTGAGCGGGATCAGCTTTAGCGCGATACTGGCGCACCACTTTTTCATTATGGGTTAATGTAATTGATACATCAAAACGGCTCAGCGCAATACGCTTAATAAGCTCATCAATATGACTAAATTCGGTTTTTTCAGTGCGTAAAAACTTACGTCTCGCTGGGGTGTTAAAAAATAAATCTTTAACTTCAATTGTGGTACCGCTAGGGTGAGCAACCGGCTTTACCTCTACGGCCATATCTCGGCCTTGTGCAAAGGCTTGCCACGCAGCTTCTTGATTTTCCGGTTTAGAGCTTAAGGTTAAGCGAGATACCGAACTAATAGATGCTAAGGCTTCCCCCCTAAAACCAAGAGAACAAATATTTTCTAGGTCGTCTAAGGACTTTAGTTTACTGGTTGCATGGCGAGAGAGCGCTAATGTGAGCTCATCCTTTGCAATACCCGCTCCATTGTCGCGAATACGAATTAACTTGTGGCCCCCGCGTTCAATATCTATTTGAATACGTGTCGCGCCTGCATCAAGGCTGTTTTCTACTAACTCTTTAACCACCGATGCGGGACGCTCAACAACTTCACCCGCCGCAATTTGGTTTGCTAAGCGCGCAGGTAATATTTCAATACTCATAACAACCTTAAATGTGTGCGCTTTTAAAATTAACTCTGAGGAATATCAAGTTCCTGACCAATAAATAGCGTATTTGAACTGAGCTTATTAACTTGTTTTATTTTACTGATACTCACGCCATATCGACCTGCCAACATGCTCAGTGACTCACCAGGACGTACTTTATGTTTTGTTGGGTATTGAGACTTTAATGACGCAAACAGTGAGTCGTCAGGCGGGTTACGTAAATAGTAATTTTTAATTGAGGTAAACATGGCTTTAGCTAAGCGCTCTTGATGATTGGCACTTTTAAGCAGTCGCTCTTCACGTGGATTAGAGATAAACCCAGTTTCAACCAAAATAGACGGAATATCTGGCGACTTTAATACTGCAAGGCTGGCATGTTGCGGCTCTTTTTTATGAAGTTTAGCCACCTTTCGTAGCTCTTTAACTACTTCCTCAGCCACGTTTAAGCCGGTTTTCATGGAGTGATCCATCGACATATCAAGCAAGGCTTGCGCTAAGTACTTTTCATTTGCAGCATCTTTAATTACATCGGCAGCACCGCCAAGTAACTCAGAGTGTTTTTCTTTATCCTCAATCCATTTACCAATTTCTGAATTGGCACGTCGCAGCGACAACACCCATACAGAAGCACCATTTGGCCCAGGGCTGGTAAACGCATCTGCATGAATAGAAACAAAAAAGTCTGCTTTTTTCTGACGTGCGCGGTTAGTCCGTGTATTGAGTTTTACAAAGTAATCGCCACTGCGAACCATACGCGAAATCATGCCTCGCTCAGCATCAATCATCCGCTCTAAACGCTTGGCAATTTGCAGTGTAATGTCTTTTTCGTAAGTGCCTGACGGGCCAATGGAGCCAGGGTCTTCACCGCCATGCCCTGCATCAATAGCAATTACAATATCGCGCTCTTGGCTTAATTGGCGTTTTTTAGCCGCCGTTTGCGCAGGGGTAATTGCACCTTTAGCTTGGCTTTTATCGTATAAATCGACCACCAATCTATTTTTATAAGGGCCTGTGGGAGCTAATGCAAATATAACCGGTTTAACTGGCCCATTTAATTCAAACACTAAACGCACGCTGTGTTTATTTTTAGGTTTCGAGTAACGTAACTTACTAACAATTTGGTGTTTTGGTGGCACACCTGGCAATGTTTTCAACTCATCAGTGTTTTCTAAATCAACCACTAAACGGCTTGGATTTTTTAGCATAAAGTAGCTGAAATCGGGTTTATCGTCGAGATCAAACACCACCCGGGTGCTATCAGGGGATGGCCAGACACGCACACTATTAATAGTGTTTTGCGCCCACAATGGCAAGCTCACTGTAAAAACCATGAGGTAAATAAAAAGTTTAACTAAACCACGACTCATTTTGATAATCACTGCCTTAACTATTTTATTATCTATTATTTAGTTTTTCGACAATTGCTACACCACGCTCACTCGCACTGTTAATAACAATTTTACGCTCATCACCTACATAACTTAGCGTAGCATTTAGATCGGGAACAGGAATAAATTCTCCGCCTTTTTCCGGCCACTCAACAATACAAGTTGCCGTTTCTGAAAAATAATCACGAATTCCCATAAATTCAAGCTCTTCTGGGTCACCTAATCGGTATAAGTCAAAATGATAGACATTGCCACGCACAAGCTCGTAAGGTTCAACAAGTGTATAAGTGGGACTTTTAACCTTACCTGTATGACCAAAACCTTGCACTATACCGCGAGTAAATGTCGTTTTACCGGCCCCCAAATCACCATGCAAATAAATAACTGCGCCCTGTTCTATTATGGCAGCTAATTTATTACCCATAGCAACAGTGGCATTTTCATCGACTAAATGAAAATCAAAACTACACGACATGATTACCTCAAAATTTACGAAAAGCGCATATTTGTTAATCATACCAGATTATTTATTTAAGGTGATACTGCCTCTTTTTTAAAGATAAAAAAACCGGCCTGAGCCGGTTTTTAATTAGCATAGACTTTACAGCCCTAATTTCTTCTCAAGGTAGTGGATATTTGTACCACCGTTTTTGAAGTTTTCATCTGCAAGAATGCGTTTATGCAATGGCGTATTCGTTTTAATACCGTCGATTACCAACTCATTCAATGCATTACGAGCGCGAGCAATAGCAACATCACGGTTTTCACCGTAAGTGATCAGCTTACCAATCATAGAATCGTAATGTGGCGGTACCGTGTAATCAGCATAAATATGGCTGTCCCAACGAATACCTAAACCACCAGCTGGATGAAAGCGAGTGATTTTACCTGGTGATGGAATAAAGGTTTCAGGGTCTTCAGCATTTATACGACACTCAATAGCGTGGCCACGAATAACAACGTCGTCTTGAGTGAATGATAATGGCTGACCAGCGGCAATTTTTAGCTGCTCTTTGATTAAATCCACACCGGTAACCATTTCAGTCACTGGGTGTTCAACCTGAATACGGGTATTCATTTCAATGAAGTAAAACTCGCCGTTTTCGTATAAAAACTCAAACGTACCTGCACCACGATAACCAATTTCGATACACGCACGTGTACAACGCTCACCAATGAACTTACGTACTTCTGCAGTAATCCCTGGTGCTGGCGCCTCTTCCACTACTTTTTGGTGGCGACGTTGCATTGAACAATCACGCTCACCTAGATGAACCGCGTTACCTTGACCATCGGCCAATACTTGCACTTCAATGTGGCGTGGGTTTTCAAGGAATTTTTCCATGTAAACCATGCTGTTGCCAAAGAACTGCTTAGCTTCTTGCTGCGTAAGCGCAATCGAGTTGATTAACTCAGCTTCGTTGCGTACAACACGCATACCACGACCACCACCGCCACCAGCTGCTTTAATAATTACCGGGTAACCAATACGCTTAGCAATTTGCATGTTGCGTTCTTTATCATCCGATACCGGACCATCAGAACCTGGCACACATGGAACACCGGCTTTACGCATCGCTTCGATAGCTGATACTTTGTCGCCCATTAGGCGAATAGTGTCGCCGCGAGGACCAATAAATACAAAGCCACTTTGCTCAACTTGGTCGGCAAAGTCGGCATTTTCAGCAAGAAAACCATAACCTGGGTGAATAGCGACCGCATCAGTTATTTCAGCTGCGGCAATAATGCGTGGAATGTCTAAGTAACTTTCAGTTGCTGCTGGTTTACCAATACAGATGGTTTCATCTGCTAGTAATACGTGCTTAAGATCGCGATCCGCCGTTGAATGCACAGCAACCGTTTTGATCCCAAGCTCTTTGCAGGCGCGCAATATACGAAGTGCAATTTCACCTCGGTTTGCAATGACTACTTTATCTAACATGAGAGTTGGCCTTTTACGTTGCGCTATTATTCAATGATGAATAAAGGTTGATCAAATTCTACTGGCTCGCCGTTTTCTACTAAAATAGCTTTTACTGTACCGGCTTTATCTGACTCAATTTGGTTCATCATTTTCATTGCTTCAACGATACATAATGTGTCGCCAACTTTAACCTGTGAACCGACTTCAACATATGCTGGCGCTTCTGGAGAAGCTGCTGCGTAAAAAGAACCTACCATAGGTGATTTAACTTGGTGTCCTGTAGGACCTGCCGCTGGTGCTTCAGACTCTGCTACAGGTGCTGCTGGTGCAGCCGCAGGAGCGGGTGCTGGAGCATATTGCTGTGGAGCAAATTGCGCGTATGCAGGACCGGCACTCATGTTGTTACGGTTAATACGTACTGATTCTTCACCTTCAGTGATTTCTAGTTCTGCAATACCTGATTCTTCTACTAATTCAATTAGTTTTTTGATCTTGCGAATATCCATAAACGACCCGCCTATTAGTTTGTTAGTTTAAATTTAGTTTGAGTTTTGCAATCGGCTCACCGCTGCATGTAAAGCAGCGTGATAGCCCATTGCACCTAATCCACAAATAACGCCTTGCGCCACATCAGAAAAATAAGAATGATGGCGAAACGTTTCACGTGCATGCACATTACTTAAGTGCACTTCAAAAAACGGAATATCAACGCTTAGCAATGCATCACGTAATGCGACGCTTGTGTGCGTAAATGCTGCAGGGTTAATTATTATGTAATCAACCGCTTGCCAAGCATCATGAATGCGTTCAATGAGCGCTTGCTCACTATTACTTTGAAAATGCGTTAACGCCACATCTAAACTATTAGCAGCGCTGTTTAACTCGCTCATAATATGCTCTAAAGAGTGCGAACCGTACTTATCGGGCTCACGCTTTCCTAGCATGTTTAAATTTGGGCCATTTATAACTAAAATCTTTAATTTTGCAGCCATAATACGCGATATATCCTATAAGTAATGAGTTAAGCGGTTACTAACTAATTTTTCACTAAAAAGTAAGCTGAAAAAAGTAAGATAGCAACAATTTCTCACGTTAACCAACTATTATAGTGATTTCGAAGTAAATAGCAGCAAAATACTGGTCTAATCTCTATTTTGGGGACGAATCTTGAGGGGGGAATAATGGCACAACATTAACAATCATGTTGTGCCATATAGAATGGTTATTCAGCGCTGGCACGCACTGCAGCAAGGTGCTTAGCGAAATCATCCGCATTTAAAAAGCCAGTAACACGTTGTGCACTTAGCTCTTCACCTTGAGTATTGAAGAATAAAATACTCGGTAAACCAAACACTGAATATGCTTCCATTAGCTCAATTGTTTCATTATCGCTTTGGGTTAAGTCAATTTGAATCAGTTGGTAATGGCTAAACTCACTTTGTACTTGCGGGTCGGGAAAGGTGTAATGCTCAAACTCTTTACACGCTACACACCAGTCAGCGTATAAGTCCACCATAACCATGCGCCCTTCGCTATTTGCTTGTGATACGGCTTGTTTAAGCTCGGCTAAATTGGCAACGTGTTTAAACTCATTGCTTTGCGAGGTTGTTTGTAAACTCACGGCTTGTGTTGGCCAAAAATAGTTTTTGGTTAAATTAAAGCCAGTAAGCATTAATAAAACAGCCATAAACCACAATAAGGTTTTTAATTTGCCTTGAGTTTGGGCGCTTTGCCAATAATGGAAATAAAGCGCTGTGGCGATAGCTAATAAGCCTGCCATAAGCATAATAATTTCAATATCTATAATGCGCTCTAGCAAAATAAGTGGCACAACTAACATAATAAAACCAAATAAGGTTTTAACTTGTTCCATCCAGCCGCCAGCTTTCGGTAATAGCTTACCTCCCGATGTACCTAATAATAACAGCGGTAGCCCCATACCTAAACTCAGTACGTAAAGTGTTAGCCCGCCTACTAGGTAATCGCCGCTTTGTGCCACAAATAATAATGCGGCTGATAAAGGCGCTGTAGTGCAAGGAGATGCAATAAGCCCTGATAAAACCCCCATCAAGAACACCCCAATATAGTTACCGCCTTTTTGATTGTTGCTCACTTGGGTTAGCTTGTTCATCATGCCGCTGGGTAACTTTATTTCGTACCAACCAAACATCGACATAGCCAGCAGTACAAATAATAAGCTAAAGCTAATTAATACATATGGATGCTGTAAATAGCCTTGCACTTGCCCGCCTAACGCAGCAACCACAAGCCCTAATGCTGCATAGGTAACCGCCATGCCTTGAATATAAACAAATGATAGGGCAAATGCTTTTTTGGTAGATAGGTTCTTTTGACCCGCAATTAAGCTAGATAAAATAGGGAACATCGGAAATACACACGGTGTAAATGCCAAACCTACACCCACGGCAAAGAAAATAGCTAAGTTAACCATTAAGCTTTGGCTGGCTAACTGCTCTGTAAATGTGAGTTCTTTATCAGGTGTTGATGCAGTTGCTGGTTTTTCTGCAGATTGGCTAAGTGCTGCAAATGCACTGCTTGCTGCGGTATTGTCATTAGTATTAGTTTCACTTGCCAGTACACTTAATGGAATGCTGATGATTTCAGGTGGATAACACAGCCCTGCTTTTGCACAGCCTTGATAACGCACCTTCACAACGCCATCTTCACTCACATTACTTAGTTTGCTGATAACGCTAAGAGAATTAAAAAACACCTCAGTTTTGCCAAAAAATTCATCTTCAATTATTTCACCAGCGCCCAACTCAGGCACGTCAATGCTGGCACCTTTGGCAATAATTTCTATTTTATCTTTATATAGGTAATAGTCATCAGCGATATCCCAACCAATAAATAACGTACTTCCTTGCTGGTCAAAATCAAATACAAACGCTTCATTTACCGGTAAAAATGTGTGCTGAGTCGGTTTTAGAAAATCATCAAGGGTATTTTGTGCTGCCCAAGCAGGCGCCATTAATACGCTTAATAAAAAAAATAAAATAAAGCGCATTAATGAAGCACCTCGTCCATCCAATTAAAGTAAGCCAAGTTACCCGTTGCCACATCAACAACTTGTATTTCTGGTACTTCGTAGCTGTGAAGATCTTTTAAGGTTAAAAATACATCGTTCATTTTGTCAGCCTTAGTTTTAATTAGCAGCTTTACTTCAGTTGCTTCAGCTACTTCACCTTCCCATATGTAAATAGAAGTCATGGCCGGTAAAATATTTACACAAGCGGCTAGTTTCTTTTCAATTAGCGCCATAGCCAATAAACGGGCTTCATCGTTATCTTTGCAAGTGGTAAAAATAAGTTTAAATTGCGTTGTCATAGTGAACCTTTACTTGTTTACGGGGGTCTAGCCCCATAGTAGCTGATAGCGGGTATAATGTGTAGACACGAACTCTGTCTGCATTTTGGGTCTTTGCAGTAAATTGATTTAGACCCGCTACCTATAACTTTACTAACATTAACGTTTATTACTTACTCTTATTAGCTTGAAAATAGACCCGACAACCCTCACTTATATTTCATTAGCACCTTAATAAGTGTCATTTTTTTAGAGAGTCTTATGTTTAGAATTTTATTTTTGCTGTTTATCATCATCCCTATTATTGAAATTGCCTTACTAATTCAGGTTAGTGACGTGATAGGTGGCTTCGCAACAATCGCTTTGGTAGTACTAACCGCGATTGTGGGTGCGAAAATGGTGAAACAGCAAGGAATGGGCGCACTACAAAACGTACAAGTGCAAATGGCTCAAGGGCAAATGCCTGCTAAAGAATTGTTTACCGGTATTTGCGTAATTATTGCAGGGGTACTTTTATTAACACCCGGCATTATGACAGATGTATTTGGCTTACTACTCCTTACCCCTGCTATTCGTAACAAATTAGCTGCAGGACTTGCTAGTCAAGCAACTGTAAGAATGAGCGCCAGCATGCATCAAACTGGCACTTCAGGGTTTTCGCAAACTCATCAATCAATGCATCACGAGCAAGATGAAAACCGCCCTAAGACCATAGATGGTGAATACGAGCGAAAAGATTAAAAATTTATCATTTTTTCTCTTGGAATTTTTCACTCCACCCCCATTAATGAAAGCAAATTAGATACACTTTTTTCTGTACTGTTCAGAAACTGTTAGGAGAACTAAAAACATGAACATTCGTCCTTTACAAGATCGCGTAATCATCAAGCGTCTAGAAGAAGAAACCAAGTCTGCTGGCGGTATTGTATTAACTGGCTCTGCAGCTGAAAAATCAACTCGCGGAGAAGTTGTTGCCGTAGGTAATGGTCGCGTTTTAGAAAACGGTGACGTTCGAGCATTAGAAGTGAAAGCCGGTGACACTGTGTTATTTGGCTCATATGTTGAAAAAACAGAAAAGATCGAAGGTCAAGAGTACCTGATCATGCGTGAAGACAATATTTTAGGCATTGTAGGCTAAACCTACTTTTCGTTTAACACACATTTTAAGAATTTAGAGGAAATTAAACATGGCAGCAAAAGAAGTACTGTTTGCAGGCGACGCACGTGCAAAAATGCTAACTGGCGTAAATATTCTAGCAAATGCAGTAAAAGTGACATTAGGCCCTAAAGGTCGTAACGTTGTATTAGACAAATCATTTGGCTCTCCTGTGATCACCAAAGATGGTGTATCTGTAGCAAAAGAAATCGAACTTGAAGACAAGTTTGAAAATATGGGCGCACAAATGGTTAAAGAAGTAGCGTCTAAAGCAAATGATGCTGCTGGTGACGGTACCACTACCGCAACTGTGCTTGCTCAGTCTATTGTAAACGAAGGTCTTAAAGCGGTTGCTGCGGGTATGAACCCAATGGATCTTAAGCGCGGTATTGATAAAGCAATCATTGCTGCAGTTGCAGAACTTAAAGCGCTTTCTGTTCCATGTGCTGATACTAAAGCGATTGCACAAGTAGGTACTATTTCAGCTAACTCTGATAAAGAAATTGGTGAAATCATTGCTGATGCAATGGAAAAAGTAGGCCGTAACACAGGTGTTATCACGGTTGAAGAAGGTCAATCACTGGAAAACGAGCTAGATGTTGTAGAAGGCATGCAGTTTGACCGTGGTTACTTATCTCCTTACTTTATCAACAACGCTGAAAAAGGCGCAGTTGAACTAGATAACCCATTTATCTTACTTGTAGATAAAAAAATATCTAACATCCGTGAACTATTACCAACATTAGAAGCAGTTGCTAAAGCAAGTAAACCTCTACTAATCATCGCAGAAGACCTTGAAGGTGAAGCGTTAGCGACACTGGTAGTTAATAACATGCGTGGTATTGTAAAAGTATCAGCGGTTAAAGCACCTGGTTTTGGCGATCGTCGTAAAGCAATGCTACAAGATATCGCGGTTTTAACTGGCGGTACTGTGATTTCTGAAGAAATCGGCCTTGAGCTTGAAAAAGCAACAGTTGAAGACTTAGGGACTGCTAAACGCGTAGTAATCACTAAAGATGACACAACAATCATTGATGGTGCTGGTGAAGAAGACGGCATTAACGGCCGTGTTGCACAAATCAAAGCACAAATTGAAGAAGCGACTTCAGACTACGATAAAGAAAAGCTACAGGAGCGCATGGCTAAATTAGCTGGCGGTGTTGCAGTAATCAAAGTAGGTGCCGCTACTGAAATTGAAATGAAAGAGAAAAAAGATCGTGTTGAAGATGCATTACATGCAACTCGCGCAGCGGTTGAAGAAGGCGTAGTACCAGGTGGTGGTGTTGCATTAGTGCGTGCTGCTAGCAAATTAGCAGACTTACTAGGCGATAACGAAGACCAAAACCACGGTATTAAAGTGGCACTTCGCGCGATGGAAGCACCACTTCGTCAAATCGTTACAAACGCAGGCGACGAAGCATCTGTTGTTATTAACGCAGTGAAAGGCGGTGAAGGTAACTACGGTTACAACGCAGCCACTGGCGAATACAACGACATGATTGAAATGGGTATCCTAGATCCAACGAAAGTAACCCGTTCTGCATTACAATTTGCAGGATCGATTGCCGGTCTAATGATCACCACAGAAGCAATGGTCGCTGAAATTCCTAAAGAAGAAGCGGGCGCTCCTGATATGGGCGGCATGGGCGGCATGGGTGGTATGGGCGGCATGATGTAGTGCGACGAGAGTCGCGTAGGTCACTAGCCTAGCAGGACTAGCTCAGAGTGAGTGCTAACTATAGCACTCACTTTCCCAACCTGCAAAACTAGTAGTCGACTCCGGTATTCGGGGGTAAAACCGAATGCCGGACTTATCTGAGTGATAAGGTCGCGCAATCGTGACTTTACGATTGGAAAACAAGTCACCGAGACATCAGTCATCGGCATTACGGAAACAAACAATTTCAGAGTTTCAGGTTTACCCCCTGAAGAGTAGCGAGAAGGTAATTCATCGCATGCCTTTTGGGCGCTCTGTTGTTAAGTAGTTTCGCTTCAAAAGCTGAGGATGCAACCTTTATAAGGTTACTTCTGAACGCGTTTTCTAAATCTCGACGAGTTTACGACCTACGGGCGTAAGCTGTTGTAGTTATTGTCTCAACTTTTATGTTTTCAACATTGAGTAGCGAGACCTGTTATACGGCTAACAGTAGCCTAGGGATAGTGCGATGAGGGTAACCCCATGGTGCAAAGCTTCCTGACAATGTACCCCTGTGTAAACGGTGTCTTAACTCGTGAGAGTGGGCATAGTTGGCTAACAATAAGCTGGCTGGGGGCTAGGCTGGGCAATATGGTTAACGTAAGTGAACTGTTGATAAATACCGTCAACCGCAAAGAGCGAAATATTGTTGATGCGCTCTGACCAAAAGGTACGTGGTCGGTTAATCCTTTTACATCTGGGATTACGCCGTCTTATGACCACCGGTAGATAGACAGAACCTACGTTGCTCGTGTAACTGCAATGGAACTCGGTAAGCCCGATTATTCGCCTGATTGCTAGTAACAGTAACACAGGCAAGCAATCCGTAAGGAGCGCTATTGGATAAGCGGGTAAAGGATGTCTGACCAAGCGAAGGCCGAACTGTAATGGCTCGGATAGGGGTTCTAACTTTGCCCTAACTCGAAAGAGTGCCAAATTCAGACTGGTCTTTAATCGTGTGAAGGCGTGTAAAGCCATCTAACAAATTAACCCAAGCGGGGATTAGCTATCCCGCAAGGGCTTGGCTTTTCTCCGTTTTGTGGTTATGGAGGAAAGCAAGATGAGTACGGAATGTATGTTCAATGTACCTGCGTTCTCCCACCAAGCAAACAGCTGGCATACCATTGATTGGTATGCGGCTGAACGCAAGGTGAGAGGGCTACAAGTACGGATCGCGAAGGCGACGAAGCAGCAACAGTGGCGCAAGGTGAAAGCCCTGCAACGCATGTTGGTGCGCTCGTTTTCTGCCAAGGCATTGGCGGTTAAACGGGTAACTGAAAATCGAGGCAAAAGGACTGCCGGTGTCGATGGGGAGTTATGGAGTACACCTGAGAGTAAATGGCTGGCGCTATTTCGATTAACGCGTAAGGGCTATAAGCCCAAACCGTTGAGGCGGGTTTATATTCCAAAAGCGAACGGTAAGCGTCGACCGCTTGGGATACCGACCATGCTCGACAGAGCCATGCAGGCGCTATACCTGCTAGCTCTAGAGTCTGTATCGGAAACCACCGCCGATAGAAATAGCTATGGCTTTCGCCCGATGCGCTCAACGGCAGATGCGATTGAGTAATGTTTTGTGAACCTTAGTCGCAAGCATTCTGCCAAATGGGTGTTAGAGGGGGATATCAAAGGGTGCTTCGATAACATCAGTCATGACTGGTTACTTGCCAATATTCCATTGGATAAACGAGTACTCGGAAAATGGCTGAAAGCCGGTTACATGGAATCCGGTAAGTTGAATCCGACTGAAGCAGGGACACCGCAAGGGGGAATTATTTCCCCTGTGTTGGCCAATATGGCACTTGATGGTTTGGAGGCGGTGCTCGAATCCCATTTTGGGAAGAAGAACACTAAAGCCAGCTACAAGACCAAGGTCAATTACGTGCGATATGCAGATGACTTCATTATTACTGGTATCTCACAAGAGTTGCTAGAAGATGAAGTAAAACCTCTCGTTGAAGCCTTTATGGCTGAACGAGGGCTGACGCTATCGCCAGAAAAAACGGTGATAACCCACATTGACGAAGGGTTCGACTTTTTGGGGCAGAACTTACGCAAGTATAAAGGCAAGCTTTTGATTAAGCCAAGCCGAAAAAACCTGCGAACGTTCCTCCATAAAGTCAGAAACATAATTAGCGGCAATAAAACGGTGACGGCTGGTTTGTTGATACACATGCTCAACCCTGTACTTAGAGGTTGGGCAAACTATCACAGACATATCGTTGCCAAGGAAACCTTTAATTATGTTGATTATCGGGTGTGGAAAATGCTTTGGAAGTGGTGTAGACGGCGGCATAAAAACCGTTGTCTCCGCTGGGTTAAAGATAAATACTTCAAAACAGTGGGCAAACGCAACTGGGTATTTTCCGGTAAATGGGAGGAGTCGAAAATGCTTCGCCTGTTCTCATGTAACGATGTGGTGATAAAGCGACACACCAAGATAAAAGCAGAGGCTAATCCTTATGACTTGGCATTTGAGGAATACTTCGAGCAGCGCTTAGAGCGAGCTTGGCGTGAATCAATGCAGGGCAAAAGGAAAGTGCTGATGCTCTGGCTCAGGCAGCAGCAATGCTGCGCTATGTGCCGCCACAAAATTACCAAAGAAACAGGATGGAATATCCATCATATTGTGGAAAGGGTAAAAGGCGGTTCAGATGAGCTAGATAATTTGGTGTTGTTGCACCCTAATTGTCATAGGCAGTTGCATTGGGGTAACATGGTTGATAAATAGTCAGGTAGGAATGAAGATGGATACGACCAAAGGAATGATGTCTTTACTGAAAGATATCAGCGAAGGTAAATATAATTCGTCTATTAGTAAAAACGATATTGACAACTTTCATGACTTGGAAGCATTGGTTGAGTGCGGCTACTTGAAAGCGGTACACAGTCCAACATATGTCAATCCTGGATATTTTGATATCAAGCTAACATCCATTGGCCTTAAAGCCCTTGAGGATAGTCAGTCAACAAAATCTGAATGGACTTTGCCCAATAGGTTGACCGCATTAAACATCGTGGTTGCTCTACTGGCTATAGTTGTTTCGGCAATAATTGCACTGTATATCATAAAAGGTTAAGTCGCTGGTCTGTACTTAGGTACTGACTTATAAAGGCTTGAGCCGTATGCGGGGAAACTCGCACGTACGGTTCTTAGGGGAGGGACAACCAGTAATGGTTGTTCCTTACCCGACATCATCCCCTCACACACCTAGCTCAAATAAAAACCCAGCTTCGGCTGGGTTTTTAGCAATAGAGATAAAATAAATTCACTAAGACAACAATAAAATTATCTCAGTGTATTCCAATGCAACTGAGTTCCTGCAAGCTATACCCAGAGTAAATTTTATTTAACATGATTAAGGATATTAAGTTGAATACTAAACCTGAAATAATCATCTCATCACTGGATGCAGATCGATTGTATGCGCTAATGGAATCGTTACCTGCGAACAGTTTTGCGGGTGAAAAAGAACTTGAAGCAGAACTTGGTAGAGCTAACATCGTTGAGCCACACGAAGTTCCCTCAACCGTGGTAACCATGAATTCAACAGTGAACTTTGTTGTTGAATCTACAGGTGAGGAGTTTACTTTAACGCTTGTTTACCCGAAGAATATTGACTCAAGTGGCAACAAAATATCAATCTTAGCCCCTGTTGGTAGTGCATTACTTGGCCTTTCACAGGGAGATCAAATTGAATGGCCAAAGCCAGGCGGTGGGTTAATAACAGTAACTATTAAAGAGGTAACTTATCAACCAGAAAGAGCTGGCGAGCTTCATAGATAGACTTTTAAATCCTCACAATTTTAAATTAATAAACAAACTTATATAAAAAATCCAAGCAAGGCTTGGATTTTTTTATTGAGTTACTGCTGACTAATGTCGTATAGCCTTTGTGCTTGACTATTAGAGGCTTTACTTACTTCTCTAAAGTCTTCGGCATCGGCGGCATTTTGCCCTGATATTTCTCGGATCCGTTCCGCTAGTTTTTTAACATTGACGGTTACTTGAGCCTGTTCTTCAGTGGCTACGGCAATACTTGCTGAGCGCCCTTTAATGTCGTTAAATGCATCGACTATATTTTCATATTGCGTGCGTGTTGTATTTGAACGATCATTGACCACTTCTGAGAACTCTCGGCATTCTTGAATAACACTGACTCCTTTTGCAGCCGCTTGTTGTAACTGACTGATCATGGTTTCAATTTCACCAGCTGATTGTTGCGTTCTTTGTGCCAGTGTTCTAACTTCATCAGCAACGACCGCAAACCCCCTTCCAGAATCACCAGCACGAGCAGCCTCAATAGCAGCATTAAGCGCAAGTAAATTAGTTTGCTCAGAGATATTCATAATCACATCTAATACCGAACCAACCTGCTGTGAATCTTCAGAGATTTGTGATATTGCATTGGACGACTCAGTTAGTTTATTGAACAACAGCTGGATAGATTCTGCGTTTTGTTCAATAACATTAAATCCAGAGTTTACAAGATCTGATGACTTAGCGGTAATATCTGCAACGCCACCAATATCTTCTGATGCCGATGAAGCCGCTATCGACATTTCATTGATAGCCGTGGCTAACAGCTCATTTTCTTGCATTAGTTCATGTGCGCGTTGCTGACTATTACTACTCAAGTTATCAATAGATTCAGCATTATTTTTTACTGAGGCCGCCTCTTCTTTAATCAGCCCAAGAATTTTAATAAGATGATCACCGTAATCATTAATAGCTTCGCAAAGATGACTCATTTCATCATCCCCCGATATTGGTAATTTAGAATCTGTTTGCCCTTGCATTAATGACCTAACTTGCGCCGAAGTCTGCTCTATTTGCTCAACTAATCGCTTACCAAAGACTAATAATGCCGATATAAATATAACAATGAGCACAATGAATGAACCATACAAATAATATGTCAGCGTATTAGCTGCTTTTTTTGCAATCGCTGTTGGAATTATCACGCCAGAGCGCCACTTTTGCTCCGGCAGTGAAAATGTCACTAGAATTGAGCTATCCCCCTTTATGACACCTGAACTAAACTCTGCTACGAGTCTATCTTTATTTTTCAAGGCGTTAACTAGAGGCTGTAAAGAGCTATCTTTACTCACAACTTGTGAAAAATTTAGCATGGCTAAGTTCGTATCTCTAAATGTAGGAATAGAAACAAACTGCTGCGCACTATCAATAATAAAACTGTAGGTACCGGTTGCTTGGTTTTCAGCAAGTAGTGACTTTTCAATATGAGAAAGCTCTATATCTAAAGTAGCGACTCCCCAAAACTGATTATTACGCTCAATTTTAACGGAACAAGTTACCATAGGCACATTCGAAACTGCATCAACATAAGCCTCAGACCATACACATACGCCTGGTTGAGCGTTAGCAGCACTTGTATACCAGCTTTCTTGTTGATATGGACTGCTATCAGCTTGGTTGTAGTCATCTAATAAAGTGTATTGACCATTATCGCCCTTAGCCCAAAACAAAGATGCCCTTTGTGCTGATGCATCTAACATATTTGGCTCTGGCCATATTCCACCACCGGCAATGCCTGAACCACTAGCAATTAACGGTGCCAAATTTTTAATAAATTGATCTTTATCAAGGGGAAGTGTTTGAGCAACAACAGATAAGCTTTTAGTTAATGCTGCACTTTTTCCTAAATCCTTAGCAAATGATTCACCGATTACTTTAGCCTGTAACTTAGCAGCAGAAATAGCTTCATTTTTTATAATTGGCGTTATTACCCATTGCATAATTACGGTTAAAACGAGCAAAGAGAAAACGATAAGTAATAAGCTTCCCGCATACATTTTTTTCTGTATTAACATTTTTAACCTCAGTTACAACCAAACAGCGTTAACTAAGTATAAGAAGGTTAATCGATTTATCAAAAAAAGAACAAAATTAATATGAATGCTTTTATCTTATGGTTTTATATTATTAATTAACCGCCTCACTATACAAAACAGATCGCTAGGTAGCATACCTCGCTCTCCATTTTTTTGCCCAGCAATATCAGCCGCTTTAGCATGCAGTGTAACACCATAGCAAGTCGCCTCAGCACAATCTAACCCTTGAGCAAGTAATGCCCCTACAATACCAGTAAGAACATCACCGCTACCGCCAACAGCAAGCGCAGGGCTTCCTTCTTCACAAACCCAAGTATGCTTACCATCGGCTATTAAAGTTCCTGCGCCTTTTAAAACACAAACTGCTGAGTAACGTTTAGCACATTGTTGAACATAGCTGAACCGATCAGACTCTATCTCCCCAGTCGACACCTTTAATAATCGAGAGGCTTCGCCCGGATGCGGGGTAAGTACACACCGCGTGGGCATTTTCGGTGAAGCTTGTTTAGCGAGTAAATTAAGTGCATCAGCATCAATAACTAAAGGCATATTATTACGTGTACAATACTCAATGACTTGATTAAAGGTATTTTGCGCCCATTCGTCTTGTCCAAGACCTGGGCCAATAACAGCACAGCTTGCCCACTCCAATGCGTGTTGCAAGTTATTACTACTTACCATAAGCTCTGGTCGGCCAAAACTGACTGGCATAATTGAGCTTTCATGGGTATACACTCTGACCATTCCAGCACCAGCTCTAAGCGCTGCCTCGCTTGTTAATCTGATAGCACCTGCCGTTCCTTGATTCCCACCAATACACAGTAATTTTCCATAACTACCTTTATGACTATTCAGAGCACGTGGTCCTAAGCCTTTAAAACTATTGATATTAATAAGCTTACCCGATGGGCTCGCTAATTCTACGAATGGCTCACCAATAGCCAAGTCATCAAAGATAAGCTCACCAACATACTCTTTACCCGCAGCCGTTGTTAACCCTTGTTTTACCCCTACAAAAGTAATTGTTTTAGTGGCTTTAATTGCAATGCCTAAAGGTTGGCCTGTATCAGCATTTATACCTGATGGCACATCAATACTGAGTATTGGTTTAGTGCTTTCATTCGCCGCTTTAATTATAGTGGCAACATTATCGCGTACCGTATTTTCAAGACCAGTGCCCAGTAATGCATCAATGATTACATCACACTCATCGAGTGCATCAGCGCTAAAGTTACAAATTTCACCACCGGCATCAATCCAGCGCTTTTGTGCTTTTGCAGCATCGCCGGTTAATTCTTTATTTTCATCTACGGCACACACCACTACATGTCTATCGGCTTGCTTAATAAGGCTAGCCGCAATATAGCCATCTCCTGCGTTATTGCCACTCCCTACGAGTACTAGAGTCTGCTGTGCATTGAATGATTTCCAATTTAAAAATGCGGCATGCCCCGCTCGTTCCATTAGGGTAAACAGATCACAACCACTGGCTTTTGCAGCATTACCCTCATGCTCTCTTATTTGCTGTGTTAAATATACGAATTGTTTAACGCTGGAAGATGAAGGTAATAACGACATGATAGGCTCTATTAAAATAAGTGTTGATTAAGTAGACTTTGGGCTCATTGGTTTTTTTTCAAGTAAGATCAGAAATGTATCATGCAAAAATAAGGGTGCAATCCTCTTATTTGAGTATTTATTACCAATTTATACCAATTCGCTTAATTAAGCAGTCTATTTTGAGGCAGGAAAAACGGGGTGATAGCTAGGCAAAAAACTCGCTATTTAGTTGTTCTAAATGAGAATTTTTTAACACAGGTAGCGACACGTTTAGCCCCCAAAATGATTGAGTATTATTGCGGATTGGTATTATATGGATTTTCTACCTGATGCTGATACGTTATTCTTAGCGACAACGCAGTAGAATATCGTAGTGCCCACAGCGCTCTAGAGCCACACAGCAAGGTACACTTATGTTTTTTTAATGGGATGAATTGGACTCTGAGGTAGTCGGTGCGTTCTTTTACCCGTGGGTTTCGTGTTACTCAACCCACGCTACGAAGTACAGGTTGACGCTGTGCAGCTGATAGCTGACGGCTGATAGCTAATATTTTTACTTTCCTGCAGACGTAAAAAAGCCCGACTATTGCTAGTCGGGCTTTCTCAATTTGGAGCCATGGTGCGCTACTTCGTAGCAACAACGCAGTAGAATATCGTGGTGTCAGCTCTGATCAACTCTCTTCCTTTAACCTAATACCTTTCACCTCGAACCTGCATTTTCACTTTCCTACAGACGTAAAAAAACCCGTCACATTGCTGTAACAGGTTTCTTTTATTTGGAGCCTGGTAATGTCGTAGTGCCCACAGCGGTAGAGAGCCACATAGCAAATGTATAGAGTCGGCATTAGGCGCTTATTCTTTTCCTTTTACCTGATGCCTTT
>NZ_JBQKUL010000034.1:0-49678 GCF_054968565.1 Pseudoalteromonas sp. G5_S1_54_S4
GATTAATTGATTTTTTAACGCTTATATTTTTTATGATAAGCCAAAATAAACGATTACAGCCAAACTGTTCGTATAACATACAACGGATTGTAATAATCGTACCGATAACTACACTTTAATCTAAGTAATGTACTTGAAACTTAGCGTTACTAGCGCTACTCTAAACGAGGTGGTCTGACCTCTATTAAGGAATTAGCAATGACACTCATATTTACACTCGGTTTAATCGCACTGCTCAGCATTGCGCTTTACCACAGAGCGAGTTGGAACACAGCACTTGGTGTTTCTGCCGCAACATTATTAATTGGTACCTTTGCTGGTGCTTTTGGTTTAATTAGCTGGGTGATCTTTTTAATCATCGCAGTGCCTCTTTCTGTTACTGGCATTCGTCAGCAATATATTATCAAGCCTATTTTCAAGGTCTTCAAAAAAGTTACACCGAGCATGTCTGACACCGAAAAGTCAGCTATTGATGCCGGTACAACTTGGTGGGAAGCTGATTTATTTTGTGGTAACCCAGATTGGAAAAAGCTTCACCAGTATCCAGTTCCAAAACTTACTATTGAAGAGCAGGCATTTATCGACGGCCCTGTTGAAGTTGTATGTAGTATGCTGGACGATTGGGAAGCTACGCATGAGCTAACTGATTTACCTCAGGATGTATGGCAATATCTGAAAGATAACAAATTCTTTGCCATGATCATTAAAAAGGAATACGGCGGCTTAGAATTCTCTGCATTTGCACAATCGTGTGTACTGCAAAAACTAACCAGTAAATCAACATTGCTTTCGTCAATTGTTGGTGTACCTAACTCGTTAGGCCCGGGTGAGTTATTACAGCACTACGGTACTGAAGATCAAAAAAATCATTACTTACCGCGTTTAGCAAGCGGTCAAGAAATTCCATGTTTTGCTCTTACTTCGCCAGAGGCAGGTTCTGATGCAAGCTCAATTCCAGACTACGGTGTAGTATGTAAAGGGCAATGGAATGGTGAAGAAGTAGTCGGTGTAAGCCTTACATGGAACAAGCGTTACATTACACTTGCACCTGTAGCTACGGTTCTTGGTCTAGCATTTAAATTACAAGATCCAGATGGATTATTAAGTGACGTTAAAGAGCCTGGTATTACCTGTGCACTTATCCCAACAGATACCCCAGGGGTAGAAATTGGTCGTCGTCACTTCCCGCTTAATGTGCCGTTCCAAAATGGCCCTACTCGCGGTAAAGATATTTTTGTACCACTTGATTACATTATTGGTGGCCCAGAAATGGCTGGTCAAGGCTGGCGTATGCTGGTTGAGTGTTTATCGGTTGGTCGTGCAATTACATTGCCGTCAAATTCAGCCGGTGGCATTAAAATGATTGCTGTAGCAACCGGTGCTTATAGCCGTATTCGTCGTCAATTCCGCTTACCAATTGGTAAAATGGAAGGGGTTGAAGAGTCAATGGCGAAACTTGCCGGTTATGCTTACAGCTCAGACGCTGCAGTAAGTATGTCTACCGGTGCTGTTGATTTAGGCGAAAAACCATCTGTGATTTCGGCTATTATTAAATACCACCTTACCGAGCAAATGCGCGATGCCACCATTCATGCAATGGACGTGCTAGGCGGTAAAGGGATCATGCTTGGGCCAAATAACTATTTAGGTCGTGGCTATCAAGGTGCACCTATTGCCATTACCGTTGAAGGTGCAAACATCTTGACCCGTAATATGATTATTTATGGTCAAGGTGCTATTCGTTGTCATCCATTTGTACTTACCGAGCTAGGTGCGTGTGAAATTGAAGACCGCGAAGAAGCGCTTAACGTATTTGATAAAGCGCTAATGGGCCACATTGGCTTTACCATGTCTAACCTAGTGCGCACTAAGTGGCTTGCACTTACTGGCGCTCGCTTTACTAGCGTGCCGTACAAAGACGAAACGGCAGAGTTTTATCGTATAGCTTCACGCTTTAGTGCATCGCTTGCACTTATGTCTGATATTAGTATGGCAGTATTTGGTGGTTCACTTAAACGTAAAGAACGTATTTCAGCACGCTTAGGTGACTTATTAAGCTACCTTTACTTAGTGTCTGCAACGCTTAAACGTTATAACGACGAAGGCCGTAAAAAAGAAGATTTTGCACTGGTTCAGTGGAGCTGTCAGGATCACCTTTACCACTGTCAACGTGCGCTTGCTGATTTAATCAACAATATGCCATCTGCACCACTTCGTGGCGTATTAAAAGTATTGTTATTCCCGTTTGGTCGCCCGGTTCGTAAACCTACCGACAAACTTGAGCATAAACTAGCGCAATTACTGCAAGTGCCTAGCGAAACGCGTAATCGTTTAGCAAGTTATGTATACCTTACAAACGAGCCGCTTAACCTTGTAGGTCGTCAAGAGCAAACGCTTAAAGACGTGCTAGAGGTAGAGCCTTTATTTGAACGCGTATGTAAAGAGAAAGGCGTTAAATTGCCATTCTTCCAACTTGATAAAGTGGCGCAAATGGGCTTAGAAGCCGGCATTTTAAGCCAAGCTGAAGCTGATAAGTTAGCAGCTGTTGAACAAGCTCGCTTAGACGTTATTAACGTTGACGACTTTGACCCTGCAGATTTACTTGCCGGCAAAGCAGCGCGTAATAGCAAAGCTAAATCTAAAAAGGCAGATGCCGCTTAACTAATTTAGTAAAGCTAGCAGCAACCCTGTTGAAATTAGCCAAACCAGCGCATAATGCGCTGGTTTTTTTTGTGCAAGGTAAACCTGTAATACACACCACATATTTCCAATGACAAATAATACAATATGAGTGTAACCAAAAATAACGCTATAACTTATTGTGGCTAATAAAAACAGCAATATGCTAGGTAAAAAATGGCTAATATAAAAGGCGCGTTCTTGCTCGCATGTTTTAAAAAATAATCGATACTGCTCATACACCCTACCGCAATCAAATTGCAATGAACTACTAAAGAGTACAATAAAAGCCATGGCTAATATCACAAGTATAGGTACTAAATCAGCACGTTCGTTTATTAGCGCAGCTGTTGCCATGAATACACATAAAAGTAACGACACGCGCCAAACAAGTGTCCAACAATGGTTTAATAAATAACAAAACCAAAAGCCCAATAATGAACTTACTGCAATACGCCCTTTAACATTAACCACGGGGACAAAAAGGCTCAGCGCAAACAATAAAGTAAAGCCCATATGATAAGTGAGCGGCTGCATATGAATAGGAACACGCACTAATATCACGCTAAACAAAAAGCCATATACCAGTGCGCTGGTTTTGTATAAACACAAAACGCCCAAGCTAAACTGCAGCAACATAAATACAATAAAATGCGGTACTTTAACCCATTGTGATAGCGTTAAATCTAGCGCAATTAATACACTGGCTATAAGCCATGCATTACTGAGCGTTAATAGTTTAATATCGACTAAATATAACCAAACTGATCGTGCAATAGTTTGCTGAAATAACCGCTGCTTACTATTTTTAATTGCTGACTTCATTGCGCTGAGCATCACACTTTGTAGTAACAAATAAAATAAAGCCATTTGTGCACCGTATTGGGGTGCTGCGCTGCTGTCTATAATTTTTCCAAGGCCTAAAAAAAGTAGCAATATCAAACCCAACACTGACGAGCCTAACACCACTAAAAATAACAACCCAAAGCTTTTTAGTTGCAACAATAATTGCGTGAGTTCAGTTTTGTAAGCCTGATAACGATAATCCATAAAGGAGCGATATTGCCCGATTGATTGTTTTAAATTTGCAATCATAACGGTATACACTCAAAGCCACGCTCAATAAATGGCGCTGGTTCATGGCAAGTGATGACTATTTGCCCATTTGGCTTATCTATTAGATATTCATCAAGCAGCACTAATAAATACTGAATACTGGCTTGATCAAGTGCTGCGCTGGGTTCGTCTAGAAGTAAATAAGGTGCATCACGCATAAGCGCTAAAATTAACTGGCATTTCTTTTGATTACCTGACGACAGCGCATCAAAACGAGTATTTAAAAATTCATTGAAATTAAACCCATCTATTATTGTTGTTGGCCAACTACAATCCAGCGTATTCACGGACAAGTTAATAATTTGCTTTGCCGTAAGAAAGTCAGGTAAAGCAATACAGTCTGAGGCTATAGCAACTTGTTTATGCGGTTCGGTTAATGCTTTTTTAGAAAATAAAATCTGCCCACTTTGGCGCGTTTCGAGCTCTGCCAACATCATCAACAACGTTGTTTTACCTTGGCCATTAGGCGCTTCAATGCATATTTTAGGTGCACAAAACTGCACACTATAGCCACTGTACAATACGTTTTCAGCAAACTGTTTATGTAACCCAATGACTTCTATCATAAATACTCCCTGATTTTGAAAGTGAATTATAACTGGTTTTCTATTTTCGTGGGCTACATGGTTTGTAACACTTTATTGCAGTTCGAATAGGCTAATTACTTGCGTTTAAAAAATGTTCGGTTAACACTAAAAGTCTATAATTATAATCCAAGGAATGTATCTATGAAAAAAGCCCTCAAATTTGCTTGTATTACCTGTGCAGTATCAATTGCATTAACAGGTTGCAGTCAATCTAATAATTCAGCCTCTACCCCTGTGGCAACTGAGCAAAAACAACAAGTAAAAACCTATAACGCTAAAACCTTTTTTGATACAACATCTATCATGGGCAGTAGCTTTTCCCCGACTGGCGATAAAGTTCTAGTTAGTAGCGATGAAAGCGGTATTTACAGCTTGTATGAAGTTGACATAAAAACAGGTAGCAAAATGCGCCTAACCAATTTTGAAGATAGCACCTACCCTATTCGCTATTTCCCAAATGATGAGCGTGTACTATTTACCAAGGACTCAGGCGGTAATGAGCGCTACCATGTTTATGTGCGTGAAGTTGATGGTTCAATCAAAGATTTAACTCCAGGGGAAGAAACCCGCGCGAGTTTTGCAGGCTTTACTAAAGATGGCAGTCAGTTTTTTATTACCAGTAATCAACGCGATGCCAAGTTTATGGACTTGTATCGTGTAGATAGCAAAACCTATAAAGTCACGCCCGTTTATCAAAACACACAAGGACTAGATGTGGGCGCAATTAGCCCCGATGGACGCTACATTGCACTGTCTAAAAATAATACCAATAAAGACAGCGATACGTTTATTCTTGATACCTCTAAGAAAACCCTCAAGCCGCAATTAATTTCAAAACACGATACACCAGCACAATATACGCCTGAGACCTTCTCTGTAGACAGCAAATATTTATACTACTCAACAGACGCTAAAGGAGAGTTTTCAGAGGTGTGGCAATATGAGCTCGCCACAGGCAAGCACAGCCCAGCATTAAAAGATGATTGGGACGTTAGCTTTATTTACTTTTCTAAATCTGGGCGTTACCAAGTAAGCGGTGTAAATGCTGATGCCAGCACAAAGGTCACAGTAAAAGACACGCAAACAGCGGATGAAATTGCCATGCCTAAATTACCTGCGGGAAATCTACGTGGTGTGAATTTCTCAAGCGATGAGAAAACCATGGCGTTTTATTTAAATTCAGATACCTCACCAAGCAACTTATTTGTTTGGCAAGTTGGCAGTAATGAAGCCAAGCAACTTACCAACACATTAAGTGAAGATATAGATCAAAACGACTTAGTAGAGAGCACCATTGTGCGCTTTAAAAGTTTTGATGATTTAGAAATACCGGGCGTATTATACAAACCAAAACAAGCCAGCAGCACCAATAAAGTACCTGCACTTATTTGGGTGCATGGCGGCCCAGGTGGGCAAAGCCGAACTGGTTATAGCGCAATGCAGCAACATTTAGTTAATCATGGCTATGCTATTTTTGCCGTCAATAACCGCGGTAGCTCAGGCTATGGTAAAACATTTTTCCATTTAGACGATAAAAAACATGGCACCGATGATCTACAAGATATTGTCTACGGTAAAAAACACTTACAAAGCCTAGATTGGGTCGATGCAGATAAAATCGGCATCATGGGTGGTAGCTACGGCGGCTTTATGACCGCAGCCGCGCTTGCCTTTGAACCGGAAGAGTTCAAAGTAGGTATCAATATTTTTGGTGTGACTAACTGGGTACGCACACTGAACTCAATTCCACCATGGTGGGAAAGCTTTAAAAAGGCGCTATACGATGAAATGGGCGATCCTGCCACCGATGGTGAACGTCACCGTGCTATTTCACCGCTATTTCATGCCGATAACATCACTAAGCCTTTAATGGTTATTCAAGGTGCTAATGATCCACGCGTATTACAAATTGAAAGCGATGAGTTGGTTGCTGCGGTTAAAGCTAATGGTGTGCCTGTAGAGTATGTATTATTTGATGATGAAGGCCACGGTTTTAGCAAAAAAGAAAACCGTATCAGCGCCTCCAACGCCTACCTAAACTTTTTAGATACTTACTTGAAAGAACGCTTTGGCCCACAAGGGTAATTGTAAGCCAATTTATATTAAAGCCTGCTGCGTTTTCATGTACGCAGGCTTTTTATTGCTTGGTTAATCTAGGTTCCAGTAAAGCGAGCGCCAAACCAAATACAGCAGCAAAAACACCTAAAAACTCAAACCAACTATTGCCTGCATGTGGCATAGTCCGCGAAAGCTCATTTGCAGTATAAACACGTTTACCTCCCTCAACCTCTTCAACAAATGATTCACCGACATACTCATCCATTAACTTAAAACTTGGTACCCTTCTGGCCAGCATTTCCCGATTTTTCTCATCTCTTTTTTCTCGATTCGACTCAATAATATAATTGCTCCAATGAGTAAAAACATTCAGAGGTTCACCTGTTTTGATCACACCTTGTGATTTATATTCGTAAAAGCGCTCATTGAACACATAGTTTTTATGTCCTGCATAAAACAATGCACAACCAATAGATATTAAAAACATTGCGAGATAAATAAACTTACGCTGTGTGGCTGAGCTCTTTACTGCTTTACTTTTATACCACAGCTCTACATCGGGTATTTGCATCAGTCTAACTTTATCGTGACTCGATACTAGTGGCTTCATAAACTCATCAATTGAAAGATCTAATGCTATCAATAAAGCTCTAAATATTTCATTGGAGGGAATTGATTTATCGTTTTCAAGTTTTGATATATATACCCAAGCCACCTCAAGGTGCAGAATTCAGCGTTTCACAGGTGCTTAATATCAAGGCGTTACTTTGCAAGAATGGCAATCCCTTTTAAGAAGTAACAACGATGAAAGTAAGTGCCTGTGAAACGCCCTATGGGTTGGTTTAAAAGCGATTTATACTGCGTTATTGATTTTAACAATAGAACCACTATTACTTGCAATCAATGCCTTGCCTAAATCGCTTTTAATTCCAACTGAAACTCGCATCTTGAGGTGGTTTGGGTATAACTTTGCTCTATACCTACTTGCTGGGCAAATTCAGGTTGGCTCAATTTTTTATTATTTCTTAGCTGCTTTAATTGTGGACCTAATGTGCTCATCTTAATGCTTCCTTTTTTAAAGTGAGATTAGATTCTTGGTAATTCATGCAGATATAAGAAGCTGAATATTGAAGAATAGACAAGAATATTAGCAGGTTAGTATATAAGAGTCGAGCTGATAGCTGATAGCTGATAGCTGATAGCTGATAAAAAATTATATTTGGATTTATTAATAAGGAAATTATTTATTGCTTGTTATTGAGGAAATAACAAGTGGCGGAGTGGACGGGACTCGAACCCGCGACCCCCGGCGTGACAGGCCGGTATTCTAACCAACTGAACTACCACTCCGCATTTTCGTTTCTGTCTGAGTCTCCCCTGACAGCGGCGTGAATAATACGAACCAGCCCCTGCTTCGTCAAGGGCTTTTTTGTTTTTTTACAGGTTTTTTAGTCATCTGACATCGAAAGGTTTAAAATTCCACCTGATTTATCATTTTTTGAGCTATTTTCTGGTTCATCTGATTTTTGCTGTTCAGCTTTTTTTGACTCAACAGCTTTCTTTTTATTTAAAAAAGCTAAATTCAATTTAAGTTTTAATGGTTTGTTCTGCACAAAAACACGAATACATAACCAACCTATAAATAAAATGGCCAAATTTCCACCAACAATTAAACTAACCATTAATCCCGTGGACATTACTTTTGGTTTTACAACTGGCACAGGAATAATTTCTGGTTCGCTAACACTGGCAACTGGAATTTCTGGAATCACTTCAATCGGTCTTTCTATTTCAAATAAATAGGTTGGCAATGTAGCCATAAACTCTCGGTCATTGATTGTTGAGCCAAAAACAGAGATTTCAATGTTGTAGCGCCCCCAATCATAATCTTGTAAAGCCAGCTCTCTAGCAGTAGTGCTGTTGCTATCTAAGTAAAATACCTGCTCTTCACCATTGGGATAATAAATTTTACCTTGCATGATCACCGTATCAGGTTTTAAAAGCTCATCATCAATATTGATGGTAATGCGATGATCATCCCCCTCTTCGGTTGCTTCAACGGAGGTAAAGCTGAAAGGCGGCTCATGCACAACAATAGGATCTTGAACCACCCGCCTCTCTAATACATCAGTGGTAATATAAAGCTCAGGGCGCCACTCGCCAGGTGTGAAATTTAAAGTAAACTCACCGGTAAACACACCGTCTTTAGCGCTTTCATCGAACCCGTAGCCATCATCTTTGAATTCAGTTACTTGTTGTATGCCTGCACCAAAGTTTTCAAAGTTTTCATTATTGGTGCTCACAAAGCTTACATTAAGCGATACCGCATCTTTAAATAGGTTGGCGCGAATCGGCTCGCCATCATTTAAAATCTCACCAGTTACCTTTACAGTTTCACCCTGAAACAGAATTTTAGGCAGTGGGTCTACTTTTAGCGATAACTCACCAATAACAACAATGCGGCTTTCTGGCATTATTTGGCCAATAACTTGCCACGGCCCAGGCATGGGATTGCGAATAACCACTAAGTCATAATTTAATTCATCGTACCAATCAAGACTAGTGTTTCTCACCGCATTGGTTGCAAAGTATTTAGTACCATCGGGTCTTACTAAAATTACGGCAGGCGATCCTGGGCGTCTAAAAAATATTAATTTTATTTCATCAATTTTGTCATCAACACGAAAACGGTTATCCAGTAACGGGATTTCATTTTGTTTACCGCTGCCTTTTAACTCTTCAACTTGCTTTACGCTGTGTGCATCGGGGTGGAAACACACGGCGATTAAAAGCAGTGAAACTACTAATAGCGTTTTCATAATAATGCCCTATTCAGCGCGCCATAAACAATGGCCGCCCTCCTTTTGTACAATGTCTAAACGCGTTTGATGTGCGCTTTGCTCTGCATCGTTAGCTGCTATAACTACCAAAGGTGCTCTGTCGCTACTTAGGCGTCTAATACCGCCTTTTTGATCTTCACTTGAGTCATCTTTGTTTTGATTTAGGTTTAGCTTTACTTGCCCCCCGGTCATTGCCAGGTAAACATCGGCTAAAATTTCAGAATCCAGTAAGGCGCCGTGTAACGTCCGCTTAGTGTTATCAACATCGTAGCGGCGACAAAGTGCATCTAGGTTGTTCTTTTGCCCTGGATGCAAGTCACGCGCCATTTTAAGGGTATCAAGCACACCACAAAAACTATGGGTGTTTTGATAGCCTTGATTTAATAACGCAAATTCATTATCCATATGGCCAATATCGAACGGCGCATTATGAATGACTAACTCAGCCCCTTTAATATAGTCAAAAAACTCTTGGGCAATATCACGATAAAGCGGTTTATCGCGTAAAAATTCATTAGTAATACCGTGAACATCGATTGCTTCTTCTTCAATGCTGCGCTGCGGATTAATGTAAACGTGAAAATTATTGCCGGTTAACCGGCGATTCATAAGCTCCACACAGCCGATCTCGATGATACGGTGCCCTTGTTTAGGGTCGATGCCGGTGGTTTCTGTATCTAAAACTATTTGTCTGCGTGCCATATCGAATTAAGCCTGACTCTGGTATCTTTCTATAATCACTTTATTGTACATAATATCAAGGTAAAACAGTGCAAAAAACCGTAGAGATTTACACCGATGGTTCGTGTTTAGGTAATCCAGGCCCCGGTGGTTATGGTATTTTTATGATTTATGAAGCCCATGAAAAAAAATTAAGCCAAGGTTATAAGCTTACGACCAACAACCGTATGGAAATGCTGGCAGCCATTGTGGCGCTAGAATCTCTTAATCGTGCCTGCCCTGTAACCCTGACTACCGATAGCCAATATGTTAAGCAGGGTATTGAGTCTTGGATCACCAATTGGAAAAAACGCGGTTGGCAAACCTCGGCTAAAAAGCCGGTTAAAAATGTCGATTTATGGAAACGTCTCGACAAGGCCTGTGCCGAGCACGACGTTACTTGGAAATGGGTAAAAGGCCACAGTGGCCACAAATATAACGAAATTGTTGACGACCTTGCTCGTGATGCAGCCAGCGGCAACAACTTACTCGATGATGAAGGTTACCAACCGTAACCCTCAATATCGCACTATTTTTTATTTTGCTGATAATGTTGCTTTGAGGTCTGCCTAAGCCCTACCCCTTTTATTGGCGCAAATTGTGGCCGTGCATGCCACTTAGGTTTTATTGGCGTAAGTGGCGCAACACGCTTTCGTGCCACCAGCAAATATACACTGCCCATAGGTTTTAAATATTGCTTGGTAAAGCTGCGCCAAAACGCAAACCGCGACAACCGGTTACCGCGTGCCAACGATGAATAAATAAAGCGCTCATCGGCCACAATTTCAAACCCAAGCAAATTAAGCCAGTCTTTTACCCGTGCAGGGGTAAAAAAGCGCCCTGTCCACGGTAATTTTTGACCACTAAATGGCAGTAATTGCGCTAACCCACAAAAGCTAAAAGGATTAAAACCGGTAATGGCAATATAACCGCCGGGAATAAGCGTACGATGAGCCTCACGTAATATATGATGTGGATCTGAGTGATACTCTAAACAATGGCTCATAATGCACGCATCTATACTGTGCTCATAAAAAGGCAGTTCGTCTATGTCAGCCACCACTCCGGTATAAGGGCCTGGCTCTGCAACGCATACTTGATGCTTAATGGAACTTTTGCTGGTATCTAACTCGCCACTTAAATTACCCAATTTAAGCATATGATAGCCAAACATACGTGGTAACCACGGCGACAATTTGCGTTCTATATCACAACGTAAATAATCACCATGCGGAAACTGTTGCCATGACAACGGTTTGGGGCCTTCTTGAAAACTAAGGGCTGGTTTCATTATATAAGCTCGTTATAATATTAATTAAATACCACTTTATAGAGCAACGATACATGGTGCAAGTCAAAGCAATTAAAGCCTTTTCTGATAACTACATTTGGTGCTTAACCACCGAGCATAATAATCAAGCGTGGGTGGTTGACCCTGGCCAATCTGCGCCGGTCACTGAGCATTTAGCACAGTATAATTTAACCCTAGGCGGTATTTTAATAACGCATCATCATTATGATCACACTGATGGCGTTGCCCAATTAGTAAAACAGTATCCAAACGTTGAGGTTTACGGCCCAAGTAACAGTCCATTTAAAGGAATAACAGAGCCTTTAAATGAAGACCAAACGATTACCGTTTTAGGCACCTCATTTAATATTATCACCACGCCTGGCCACACACTCGATCATATTTGTTATGTTAATGATGCACTTGCCTTTACTGGCGACACATTATTTAGCGGTGGTTGTGGGCGCTTATTTGAAGGCACTCCAGAACAAATGTGGCATTCATTTAATAAACTTAGTGCACTACCGAGTGATTGCAAAGTGTATTGTACTCATGAATACACCCAGGCGAATTTGGCGTTTGCAAAAGCGGTTGAGCCACGAAACCCCGAGTTACTCGCTTACAGCCAGCAAGTGGATGAATTGCGTAATAAAGATGAAATAACGTTGCCAAGTACCATAGGCAATGAGCTAAAAATTAACCCTTTTATGCGTAGCAATTTGCCAAACATTATAGAATTAATACCAAAAGAATATTGTTTAGTTACAAAAAACAATGAACCTTGGGAAAACTTTGCTAGTCTGAGAAAGTTCAAAGATCATTTTTAAGCTAGTAACAACAATAATAAAACGATTAGTTAACAAACAATAAGTTAACATTTTCTAATCATATTTGTTTGGAACTTTTAACGGTCATAAGTGGCAATGTTGACTCATTATGGGTAGTATTCGCCGAGTTTTTTACCCTATGTATTGGTATTTATGAATAAATCTCCTCTTTTACTGGTCTTAGCGATGACGCTAAGCGGTTGTCAAACACTGACAACGTTAAACACAGATTCACAAAATCAAGCTCAAAACCAGCTTGAAGGCGCCAGCCCAAATGATATTAGCACTGCATTAATGATGAATGCGCAATATCAACAAGTAAACGATATTGAAGAAGAAGCCCCTGTGTTTGACGATGTTTGGGAGCGTATTCGTTACCAATTATCTATTGATATTCCACAAAATCGCCCAGTGGTCGCTGAGCGTAATTATTATGCACGTCATCAGGCATACTTAGATCGTATCTCTAAACGTGCTGAGCCGTATTTACATTTTATTGTTGAAGAAATTGAAAAGCGTGAAATGCCCATCGAAATTGCACTTTTACCCATTGTAGAAAGTGCGTTCGACCCTTATGGCTATTCGCACCGTACTGCATCGGGTATTTGGCAGTTTATGCCCGCAACCGGCGAGCGTTTTGATTTAAAACAAAACTGGTGGTATGACGGTCGTCGCGATATTGTGCAGTCTACTCGCGCTGCACTTGATTATCTCTCGTACTTACACAAAACCCTTGAAGGTGATTGGCTGAACGCAATTGCCGCCTATAACTCAGGTGAAGGCCGCTTGCTGCGTGCGATAAAAAAGAATCGTAAAAAGCATTTGCCTACCGACTTTTGGTCACTAGATTTACCTCGTGAAACCACCGCCTACGTGCCTAAATTATTAGCTTTAGCTGATTTATTAAAACGTGCAGATGAGTTTAAAGTGTCGTGGAAGCCAATAATTAACGCACAAGTAGTCGAAGTGGTTAATATTGAGTCACAAATAGATTTAGCACTGGCTGCAGACATGGCCGATATGACCCTTACCGAACTATATCGATTAAATCCAGGGTTTAACCGCTGGGCAACCGATCCTGATGGCCCACACTTTTTATTACTTCCTACCGATAAAGTAGAGCAATTTACAGAAAAATTGGCTGCAACTGACATTAAAAATCGTCTTCGCTGGCAACAATATAAAGTAAAAAAAGGTGATAGCCTGTCGGTAATTGCCAGTAAATTCACCACTAGCACCAATGCAATAAAGTCATTAAATAAGCTTGATTCAAACGTAATTCGTATTGGCCAACAAATTTTAGTACCGCTAACTGATGGTAAAATTAACAGTGAACATTTACCTCAGCAAGTACGCGCGGCCGCTAATAAAAGTTTGCGCACTAAGCTCTCACACACGGTAAAAAGTGGCGACACATTGTGGGACATAAGCCGCGAATACGATGTCACTATGGGTGAATTAGCTAAGTGGAATAAGCTGAAGAAAAATGCAGTGCTGCGTTTAAATCAAAAATTGGTTGTTTATAAATCAGCAAATCAGCCTAAAGAGTCAGCGAATAACACCAATCGCACTATTACTTATAAAGTGCGTCGGGGTGATTCATTAGCGCGTATAGCCTCTAAGTTTAATTTAACCGTGAGCGATATAATTAAATGGAATGACTTGGCTGGGCAAAAATACTTACAGCCAGGCCAAAAGCTTAAACTCAAGGTTGATGTGAGAAGTAGCTAATAAACATAACCAATAAATAAAAAAAGAGCGCATGCGCTCTTTTTTTATTTGGCTTAGCTTACAATGCCCAAAGGCTGTGCGGTTTGCCATGCCCCGCGAGTAAAATCGGGAATATCTATTGAGCGGCTACGCTCACTCACAGACTGGGCTGATAACGGCGAAATAACCGACCATGCCGCCCCGTCATAAACGTCTTGATCTAGCGGTTCACCATTTCTTAAGCAGTAAATCATCCGCCAAAACATTAAAAAGTCCATGCCACCGTGACCACCATTGCGCTGCGCCTCTTCACCCATTTTTGTCCATAAGGGATGGTCGTACTGCTCATACCATGCGCTCATATCATAATCCCACTCATGAAAACTTTTTGAGCCACCAGTTTCAAGGGCAATACGATTAGGGAAACCGGCAAACACGCCATTCGTGCCTTGTATTAAGTTATGTCGTGAGTACGGCCGAGGGGTTGTCGTATCGTGCTGCACCATAATACTGCGCCCTTTGAGAGTTTTAATCAGCGTCGTGTTCATGTCACCGGCAATATAATTGAGCTGGTTACGGGGGTGTTCGGCAGCAAACTCACGTTGCGCATAGGCGCTTCGGCCAAGTGAAGGTGAGCTCATTGAGGTTAAAAAATCGAACCGATCGCCACGATTTATATTCATGTATTGCGATACCGGCCCTAATCCATGCGTAGGATATAAATTACCGTCACGTCTTGCATGCCACTGCGTTCGCCATGAGCCTGTTTTGTGCTCAAGCTCTTTCATTTGCCAGCGCAGTTCATGAATATACGCCGCTTCGCCATGTAACAGCTCCCCAAATACACCTTGGCGTACCATGTTTAATACCATTAACTCGTCGCGTCCGTAGTTAACATTTTCCATCATCATGCAGTTTTTTTGCGTACGCTCTGCGGTATCGACAATTTGCCACATTTCATCAACAGTCAGTGCTAGAGGCACTTCAACAAAAGCATGTTTTGCGCTGTTCATGGTATCGATAGCCATTGGCGCATGCCATGCCCATGGTGTTGAAATAATCACAATATCAATGTCTTGTCGTTCGAGCATTTGTTGATAAGCGCGCTCACTGCCACTATACAATGCAGGCTTTGCCACTCCCGTATCAACTAAATAATTAGCGGCACGTTCTAAAACCTCTGTATGAGTATCGCAAATAGCCACTATTTGAGTGCCTTCAATGTGGCTCATACGCTTTACATGGCCAAACCCGCGCTGACCCACACCAATAAACCCTACTCTCACCACATCCATTTTAGGTGCGACCAAACCGATAACGGAGCGCCCTTGTTGCATAGGCGCGCTAGTATGAACACTGCCACTAGATGCACAGCCACTAACCACACCAGCAGCGGCAGCTACACTGGCTGCCTTTAAAAAATCCCGACGATTAAATTGCTTCATTACATATCCCTTTTGTTATTATTTTTAACTTACCTAATGGCGATTAATGGGTAAAGGGCCAAAGAGGTAAGCTGCATAAAAATAGGTTTAAAAGGGATAAAAATTCGCATTGTGTTATTGTTTGGGGTTATAGTCGAAAAAAATATTATTTCCTAACTTATTATGTCTTATATAAAAACCATCACATTTTTTTTAGTTATTGTACTAACGGGTTGCTCAGAGTCTGCAACCCCCACTTCCTCGCTCGAAAACAGTCCGGGCGTTAGTTTAAATAATATAAAACAGCATATTAAAACCCTTGCCTCTGATGACTTTGAAGGTCGCGGTCCTTTAACATTGGGTGAAGTAAAAACCGTTGGCTATTTGAGTGAACAATACAAGGCCATAGGGTTAACTGGTGCCTATAACGGTGATTTTTTACATCCGGTTAAAATGGCCATGATCACCGCAGATCAAAACATGCAATTGACCATGGGTGATTTAAGCTTTAAAGCGGGTAAAGACTTTACTGCTCGTACTAAACAATTGCAGCCTGTTATTGATGTTCGCAATTCTGATGTGGTCTTTGTCGGTTATGGTATAAATGCCCCTGAATATAACTGGAACGACTACGCCAATATTGATGTAACCGGTAAAACCGTTATTGTGCTGGTAAACGATCCGGGCTTTGCCACTCAAGACGATACGTTATTTACTGGTAATGCCATGACTTATTATGGTCGTTGGACTTATAAATATGAAGAAGCCGCGCGCCAAGGCGCTAAAGCGGTATTTATTGTTCACGAAACAGCTCCTGCCGCATACCCTTGGGGGGTAGTTGAAAGCTCAAATACCGGCACTAAATACAGTCTAATGGATAACAACCTCAATGCATCTGAATTGCCCGTTATGGGCTGGCTAACACTCGATGCCACCGAGCAAATATTTGCATCAGCACACTTAAATTACCAACAATTAAAACAACAAGCACTTAGTGAGCAATTTCAAGCTAAAGCGTTGAATTTAAAAGCAACCCTTGCATTTAAAAACGAAGTGTCACATGCAAAATCACATAATGTGGTCGCAAAAATCACAGGCAGTGAAAGCCCAGATGAATACATCGTTATTAGTGCCCATTGGGATCACTTTGGCACTAAACAAACCGACAGCGGTCCTAAAATTTATAATGGCGCCGTTGATAACGCATCAGGCACCGCGGCCACCCTTGAGATTGCTCGAATAATGCAAAAAATGCATCAGCAAACACCGTTTAAACGCTCGATTATTTTTGCCAACTTCACCGCCGAAGAAACCGGTTTAATTGGTTCAGCGCAGTTTGCCTCTGGTGACGTGATCCCAACAAAGAATATGGTTGCCCTACTAAATATTGATGGGATGAACGTACTCGATAGCACCGACTATATTTTACAGTACGGTAAAGACCTCTCGACTATGGAACACTATTTAACTAAAGCCGCAAACGCGCAAGGACGTCAAGTTAAACTGGATCCTCGTGCGCAAAATGGCTTATTTTTTAGATCGGATCATTTTTCACTCGCCAAACAAGGTGTGCCAAGCTTACTGTTTATGAGCCTAGGTGATACCGATCCTGACTACATCACTCATAAATACCATAAAGAAGCTGACGATTACTCAGCTGATTGGTCATTAGGTGGGGTAAAACAAGATGTAGAACTGATTGTTGATATAGCCTCACAACTGGCGAATAACGGTGATTGGCCAAAATGGACAAGCGCGTCTGACTTTAAAGCCAAACGCACCGCTGACAAACAATAAATACAATTAAACATTACTACTTAAAATCCTCCTACTCGGAGGGTTTTAGTTTTACCCGTGCCTGTGTAAGTAATGTTTCAGCTTTTGCTCCTAAATACACATATATTGCTAAAGCAATTAAAAGTCCCACCACTGCAAGCATCATCGCTATAGCTGGCATTAAATACTCTGATTGCCCTAATGCGGCTTTAAACATAGTGAGTAGTGCTTCAATTGATATAGCAATTAACACGGTAGAGATAAACCGGGTAATGGTTCGTCGTGTTGATGAGTGTCTAAAAATATCTTTATGCATGAGGATTTCTTCCTCAAGAATTGTTTTGCCAAGATCAAAAACAGCCAATGCTAACGTGATATAAATAATGATGCTAAAGGGTTCTAGGGGATCGGACGAACTATTTACGTGAGTTATTAATTCATAGATGTCGATAAATACGATGTTGAGTAAAAAAAGCACCAAACTAAATAAGCACGCCACAATAATGCCATAACCTGCTTTAAAATAAGGTGACATAGTCGCACGAGCGGTATCACCCATCACAAACTCAATAAGCTGCGTTAAACTTACATCAACAACTAAATAATGTTGATTATTGATAGGTTTGTTTAATTCTTTAATCGCAGATATACATAAATGGTTGGTCGCAATAGAAATATAAGGCGCAGTAAAACAAATAGCATTACAGGCTTTTACATTTAAAAAATAAGGCCGCTCACTTAAATCCTGATTATTGCCTCTCTGTGCTAATTTTTTATTGTAGGCACGTTTAAAACAAACGTTATTGCCCTGTTGTGAGCCCTTCTCGTCCAAACAGTATTGTAATTCTAAAAAAGGATAATGCTTTGTTAAATAGCGCATATCACGATTATTAGCGATGCCGTCATCTATACTCATTAAAATTGATTCTAATAAGCTATGTATTATCTGCTCATATTCGTTATAGCGCTCTACACTACTGATATAACTCATTCTCGCCATAATTAGGCTCCTTAAATACCCTAATCAACAGCTAAGCAAGTTTAAAACCAAAAATTAAAGAACTTAAAAATCAATAACTTAATTTAAATTCATTGACGCCATTGCACTATTTTAGTGACAACTGCACACACTATTTCCCGCCACGCACAAAAAAGCAGCTGAGTATTTACTACTTAGCTGCTTTTTATGTCTCGTTTATAAATTACATAAACGCTTTCATCCGTAATGTAATTACTGAACTTTTGCGAACTCTTCTTTTGAAAGCTCACCGTTGCTATCAACATCTAAATCATCAAATAATTGAGCTAGTTGTGAGTTAGCTTGTGCTTCAGACTGGCTAATAACGCCGTCGCCATCAGTATCGAAAGAATCAAAGTCAACCGCAGCAAAAGCCGCTGAAGATGAAGCAAGTGCAATTAAAGCGAGTGTTTTAGTAAATGTTTTCATAATTAATCCTTAGGCTAAATGCCTTAATTAAAATGGTAAGAAGTCCTTTTCAAAGATCCTTAAGGGAAACTAGTACGCTGAAAATTCGTCTTTAGAAAGTTCACCATTACCATCTACATCTAGCTCTGCAAACTGCTCCATAAGCTCAGCAGCAACCGATGCCTCTGCTTGGCTGATGGTGCCACTGCCATCTACATCAAGCGTTTCAAAGTCTGTGCTTGCAAATACTGCAGATGAAGAAGCAAGCGCCATTAATACCAGTGTTGATTGTAACTTTTTCATAATATAATCCTTCAAAGTGTGCAATGTTCGTCAAATAAAAAATAATTGGCTCAAAACTATCAACCTCATATCCTTGCGATTCTTTGTCATAGGCTCCCTTGCCTATTTAGGTTGTCTTGGGCAACTCAGAATCAGTGGTAGTATTGAGCACTAAAGCTGGTTACGCCTTAGAAAACTCTGCTTTAGATAACTCACCGTTTTGGTCAGTATCAAGCTCAGTAAACTGGCTCATAAGTGAGGCGTCAACTGATGCTTCAGCTTGGCTAATAGCGCCGTTGCCATCCACATCGAGTGTGTCAAAATCGGTTGCTGCAAAAGCCGCTGATGAAGAAGCTAAAGCCATTAATACCAGTGTTGATTTAAGTGTTTTCATAATGTAATTCCTTCATTAGGTTGTGCAATGAAGCGATGTGCTTTATCACGTTTTTGCTAAATACTGCTTAGGTATTACAACTTCGATGCCATGTTTTTAAAGTTATTTAAAAACATGTATTTAGAACGATTTTGAAGTATTTTGATAAAAATAAACCATGATTTTGTTGCTTTTTAGCAACAGCCACAGGGACTGAAATAAATAAACATTTAAAATCAATAAGTTAAATTATAATAAAAAGAGACATGGGAATGAAAAAACTGGAAAAATCATGTTTAGAGCAGTTATGAGAATAAACCGACTCTGAACACATGCGCCATGCTTACTTTAACAATGTAAAATAGTATATATAACGCATTGAAATATAATAACTAAAATAATTTTTCTATTATTTTTTATAAAAACTTTTGAAGAACGATTTAAAAACTATCGTTTTGTTGCCAAATGGCGAATTGGGATGAAAACAAGCTGTAATAGAGGAGAGTCGCTAGCAATGTGTTGCTCTAAAAATCAATAAACTAGTCGCTCATACTCATAAGGGCTATGAGCGTGAGCAATGTGTTTTACAAAGTCTGCTTTATTTCCAACCTTGCAGCCATTTTTGTTGATCTTTTAAATCGCGCCACTGGATTGGGTATTGGTTTTTTGACATTACCGCCTCAGTAATACATTCAATGACGTTGCCGTCTTCATCAAACTCAACCTCAACAATAATAAAATGTTTTTCCTTATTAATTGCTGGGATCGCTGTCCATTTACTATTAAGCAGTTTTTTAGGATTTAATTTATTCATACTACGCCTTCTAAGTTTTCTACTTGAACATACGCATCAGAGCCATTTTTAGTTTTATTAATCTAGGGTCTGTTGACCTTTCAAGGTTAAATTTGCAGCAGTCTGTTTGGTATTTAGGCAAGGCAGAGCCTATGTGGTGTGGTTATTCCCCATAAATAGGCGATAACGCAGCATCAATGCCAAACAGGCGCTGCCCTTCGGGTTCTGCCTAGGGGCGATTTACTCTTTGTTGCCTACATGGATGTAGGTAAGGGGCGTGAGCAGGACGCGGAAGCTTTGCTCGGTTCTTACTTAGTCCACTAGGTTACAAACCTCGCGCCGCGATTAAACCGCTCCTAGTTTGAACAAATTGTAATCCGCAAAGGTCAACAGACCCTAATATTCAAGACACTACTAACGTGCCTTTATACATTTGCATTTGGCAATGAAAAGCATATTCACCCACTTTAAGTGCCGGCAGCTCAACAGTGTTATTTTCACCCATAGCGAGCGTTTTACTGATATCGAGTGAAGGAAACACCACCGTTTCGGCGCATGGGGCGCTGTCTTGTCGATTAAACGTCAGCGTTACTTTTTTATCAGCAGCCACTTTAATATGGGCAGGATAATAAACGCCGTTATTAACCACTATCGTTATTTTGTTGTTATTACTCTGCACTTGCTTAGGTTTGTATAGCCAAAACCAGTAAATAATAACCGCAATTAACAACGCGCCGAGTATATTGATCATCAACATAATGCTACTCCTATTTATAAAATTACGATTTACTGGGTTTAAAAAAGCGCAGGCGATTGGCGTTTGTGACCACAGTTAGTGATGACAACGCCATAGCAGCACCTGCAACAACCGGGTTGAGTAATATACCAAAAAATGGATATAACAGCCCCGCAGCAATTGGAATACCTGCCACATTGTAAATAAATGCACCAAATAAATTTTGCTTAATATTGACTATAGTGGCGCTACTAACCGCAATGGCATCGCCAAGACTCTGTAATGAACCACGCATTAAGGTGATATCAGCGCTCTCAATCGCCACATCGGTGCCAGTGCCAATAGCAAACCCAACATCGGCCTGTGCCAGTGCCGGCGCATCGTTTATACCATCACCCGTCATACCGACTATTTCACCTTTAGCTTGGCGTTTAGTTACTTCACTGGCTTTGTCATCAGGCATTACTTGGGCAATAAAGTCCTTAATACCGACTTTGTTAGCGACGGCTCTGGCGGTAGCTTGGTTATCACCGGTCAGCATAACAACATGGATACCTTTTTTTTGTAGACGTTTAATGGCCTCTGCTGAATCGTCTTTTATCGGATCGGCTACCGCTATAATGGCTTGTAGTTGGGTATCAATAGCAAAATACATTGGCGTTTTAGCGGCGCTGGCTAATTGCTCAGCTTGCTCTTTTGCCTCTGCAATACTGATATTGTGTTGGCTCATAAGCGCTTCATTGCCAAACAATAAAGTTTGTCCATTTAATGTGCCTGTAACACCTTGCCCCGTCACAGCGTTAAAATCGCTGACTTTTTCAATCGTGATATCTTCATTTTCAGCATAACTTACAATAGCTTGCGCTAAAGGATGTTCGGAGCCGCTTTCAAGACTAGCGGCAAGCTTTAGCACGTGTACTTTATCGCTGTCATTAAAATTAATGATATCGGTAACGGTGGGTTTTCCTTCTGTGATCGTGCCAGTCTTATCTAAAATCATGGTGGTTATTTTAGAGGTGGTTTGCAGCGCTTCTCCATTACGAATAAGTATTCCCGATTCAGCGGCTTTACCTATCCCAACCATAATTGACATAGGGGTTGCTAAACCCAGCGCACACGGACAGGCAATGATAAGCACCGTGGTCACGGCCACTACCGCATAAGCAATGCTCGGCTCGGGGCCAAAATTAAGCCATGCAAGGCCCGCGAGCACTGCAATAATCATTACCGTAGGAACAAATACGCCGGATATTACATCGGCTAAACGCCCTATGGAGGGTTTAGAATTTTGTGCTCGTTTAACCATATTAATAATACTGGCAAGTGTGGTTTCACTGCCAATATGGGTGGCTTTAAATAGTAACGTGCCACTTTTATTAATGCTGCCTGCAACAATGATATCGCCCTCAATTTTGTTCACTGGCATAGGCTCACCCGTGAGCATTGACTCATCCACTGAGCTGCGACCTTCAATGACTTCACCATCCACAGGGATTTTTTCACCGGGGCGTACACGCACAGTCTCGTTTTTTAGTACCTCACTAATAGCTATATCTTGCTCTTTGTTATCACGCACTACCCGAGCGGTTTTTGGCTGCAAACCGATTAAGCGTTTTATCGCC
Source organism: Pseudoalteromonas sp. G5_S1_54_S4 (assembly GCF_054968565.1). Lineage (NCBI taxonomy): Bacteria > Pseudomonadati > Pseudomonadota > Gammaproteobacteria > Alteromonadales > Pseudoalteromonadaceae > Pseudoalteromonas > Pseudoalteromonas sp. G5_S1_54_S4. The sequence goes on from NZ_JBQKUL010000034.1 coordinate 22,261, forward strand.
TCAGAAGTACGACCGCGGGCTTTTACTTCAAAGGCAAGGCCTAGGCTAATTAAACCGATGATCATCGCTGAGGCTTCAAAATAAACATGCCTAGCCACCTCGGGTAGCACGCTTGGCGCAATGACTACCACCATAGAATACAACCACGCGGTACCTGTGCCCAACGCAATCAGTGTATCCATATTGGCGGTGTGGTTTTTAAATGACTGCCATGCGCCGTTGTAAAACTGTTTACCCGCAATGGCCATAACCACTAAAGTGACTATACCAACAATAAACCAGCCAATACGCTGCGCGTTGGTGGTGACACTCATATCAAAAATAAGCCCATACAACATAAGCGGAGCGCCAACGCCTAGCGCCAATACCATATTACGCATTAGCTTTTTATAGTGTGCGCTATCGGCTTTGGCTTTTTCATCTAACGCGTCTTGCTCCGACTCGCTATTCATTGGCTTAGCCTTGTAACCAATATTTTCGACTGCTTCAATCAGCTCTGCTGATGGCGCATTGCCTTCAACTTGCACACTGCGATCAGCAAAGTTCATTTCAACACGCTGCGCACCTGATACACTTTTTAGCGCTTTTTCTATTTTTGCGACGCAGCTCCCGCAATTAGCACCTTCAATTATAAAGTTTTGCACTGTGTCTTTATTGTTGCTCATTTTGCTTCCTCGGAACTAACTTGCTCGTTAAGGGGATCTACAAAGGTCTCAATTAAACTACATATATCGGCACTTACAGCACCATCGCTTGAGTTTTCCCACTGTTTTACCGCTGCTTGCATACGCGTTCTTAGTTTGAGTGTTTCTTGAAATAGCCGTTCTGTTTCTTCGAGCCGTTTAGTTATTAATTGTCGTGTCAGTGGACACGGACAATTCCCTTGCTCCGACTGAGCAACTATTTGCTGAATATCTTTAATAGAAAAACCAAGTTGCCGTGCACTAATAATAAACTTTAAACGTCGTTGATCGTCTTTGGTATACACCTGATAGCCATTGTTTTGGCTACGAATGGGTTTAAGTAGCTTTATACGCGTGTAGTGCCGCACTGTATCTTGGGTCACTCCCATGATTTTAGCTAGCTGTTTAACATACATAACTCACTCCATCGGGTTTTAATAGTGACATAATAAACCTATGTGTAACACACAGGTCAACCGCTATTTTAAAACTCTGGGAATGCGTTCTCGGCACATTAAATAAGTGATTACGTTTGCTTAAAGAAGAGGAAGAATACAGCAGTCACAAAATAGTGACTGCTAGAAAATGTAGACGTTATTTTGCTACGACTTAGGTTAACTATAGTTTAGTTTGCTTCACTACGCGATTTTTTAAGTGCTTCACCTAGCTGCCCAGCAATTGCTTGGATCTCAGGCATGGCTTCTTGCACTAGAGATTGTGACATTTGCATAGATGCTTGCATCACCTGTGGCATTTTTTTCAAAATAGCTTGCCCTGACTCTGTTTTATAAAAATCGAGCATATCGCTAATCTCTTGCTCACTAAATTGCTTATCATAAAGGTTAACCATCATAGGCTGCATTTTTTGCCAGCTCATTTTGGTTTTTAGCACCTCAGTCATATCGGCATAATATTTGTCAAATATTGGCTTTTCATCTGGCTTTACCCCCATTTGCACCGACATATTTTGCATCATGCCCTCAACTTGAGAATACATAGAGTCAACCATGGCGTCCATATCCATCACCTCTACCAGCTCATCAATTTTTTGTTGCTTAGTAGTTTGCGCTGCATATAGGCTAGTTGAAAAAATAAGTAGTGATAAAAGTAATACCTTACCCATATTAATATCCTTTTTGTATTTGAATTTACGCCATACTCACATGTTCAATAAGTGTTGTAAATGGGAACAACCAAAAAAACAAAAAGCCGAATAACTACCATTATTCGGCTTTTTGTCGTTTGTTAGGGTTAATCTTTTTCGATATTATCGAGTCCTTTCGTTCCATCTTTGGCTTTTAACTTATGATGAATAGCGGTTTTAATTAGCATATAACCACTAATGGGCGCCGTGATTAATAAAAATATAGTGATTAATATTTCTTTTACGCTTAAGCCACTAGCTGAATTGGCAAAAAATACCATCGCAGCCGTGAGTATACTTGCCATCCCTAAAGTGGTTGCTTTAGTTGGCCCATGTAAACGCATAAAAAAGTCCGGCAGTTTAATTAAGCCAATAGAGCCAATTAAAATAAAGAGCCCACCTAATAACAGCAATATTGATACGATCCATTCACTTATCATTTTAATACCTTACTCAATTATATCGCCACGAAGTAAATACTTACATACTGCCACTGTACTTATAAAGCCTAACATTGCGATAAGCAAAGCGGCTTCAAAATATAAACCTGTTCCCATACTGATGCTATATAAAATAATCAATGCTATAACGTTAATATACATTGTATCGAGCGCCAAAATACGATCTGGTACTGATGGACCAATAATAAGTCGCCATAAATTTAGTAGTAATGACAATCCAACCATTGAAAAAACAATCAGTAATACTGTATCTAACATTGAAATATCTCCTTTAGGGGAGCTTCGTAGCGTGCTTTAATTTGTTTGATAAGTGCTTGCTCATCATCTAAATCTAACACGTGAATTAATAAATATCGCTGCGCTGGTTCATCATCTTCATTAAGTGACTTAATGAGAGGATAAACCTCAGCACTTACTGTACCCGGCGTTAAAGACACACAACTAGCTAAAATAGTAATTGGCATTTCATGCATTAAATCGATAGGCACTTTAACAAAACCTGGACGTAAATTTTTTGAAGGGCCCAGTATTAATAAGGCCACTTGTAAATTAGCCACAATAATATCGTAAAGCACAATAAGTAACTGCTTGAACGCCAAGCCAGGCTTTAATATGAGTGGTTGTGGATCTCTAAATGACATACTGAATAAAGGAATAAGCAGTGCTAACAATGCACCCAATATAGTATGCCCTACAGACACACTGTTATTTAATAATAGCCATACTATAAATAAAAATAGACTACGAAACGGTGTGGGTAACCAACGAAAACGAGCTTCTAAGCGCATTACAGACCTCCCTTGAGTACCGCATTAATACCACCACTAATATCGTGAAGTTGTGTTGCTGTTTCAAGTGCATATTGCGTTGCCAAATCACCAAAAACAACCAACAGTATTGAGCTTGTGAGCAGGCCAACAAGTACGATAACTTGCAACGGATGTGCATTAGCAACATCAGCAGCCTCACCGCCTTTGTCTTTATGCTCCCAAAACAAACTCGTGCCTGCACGTGATATAGCAACAATTAACGCTAAGCTCATAATTAAGTAAACAGGCCAAAATACCAGTGCTTGCTCACTGTTTAAGGTGGTTTTTAAAATCCAAATTTTACCTACAAAACCTGAAAGTGGCGGCATACCTATGACGGTTAGTCCAGCGATAATAAAACACGCTCCCAACAAGAATGGTTGTTTAACTACGCGTCCGCCAACTAATCTGTCGCCGGCTTTACCTCGCTGAGTTGCAATTAAATCAGCCAGTAAAAATAGTGCTGCAGTCACTAACGTTGAGTGCACCAAATAATACAATAGTGCAGCTGTGGCGTTTATATTTTGAAGTGCAACCAGTGCCACTAAAGTACCCACAGAAACCAGTACTAAGTTTGCGGTAAGCTTACGTAAATCTTGTGCTGCCAACACCCCGATTGCCCCAATCACTATAGTAGCAATGGCCAACGCCCATAGCCAAGACTGCGCCATATGCTCAAGTTCACCGGCTTGCTCACCAAATACCACTGTATATACGCGTAAAGTGGCGTAAACACCTACTTTGGTCATAATCGCGAATAATGCAGCAACCACAGGTGTCGCACTTGAATAGGCATTTGGGAGCCATAAATGCAGTGGTAATAGTGCACTTTTAAGGGCAAATACTACAAGCAATAGTAACCCGCCCGCTTTAGCTAAATAAACATCATCACCGGTTAACTGCGGTACTTTATTAGCCATATCAGCAATGTTTAGGGTACCCAATACCCCATATAAAATACCTAAGCCGATTAAAAATACACTTGAGCCAACCAAGTTTAAAATAACGTAATGCAGTGCTGCACGTGTTTTTGGTTTACCGCCGCCGTGCATTAATAGCGCATAAGAAGCAATTAGTAATACTTCAAAAAAGACAAAGACGTTAAATAAATCACCCGTTAAAAACGCACCATTTACCCCTAATATTAAAAAATGAACCAAGGGATGGAAAAAGCTGCCTTGCTCGTCATCGCCGGCACACCCATATAAAACCACACCAAGACCTAAAAAGGCGGTTAAAGTAACCAGTAAAGTTGAGAGCATATCTGCTACCAGTACAATACCAAACGGCGCTGACCAGTTACCGATTGCATAAACAATAATCCCGTTATCTTTAACCTGAACCAGCAGTAATACTGTAATTACAAAGGTTAAAATAGCCATTAGGCTTGAAGTTAATCGCCGTGCAAATAAACTTTTGCCACACGGTGGCAGTAGCAGAATGATTGCCGCTAGCATAGGCATTAAAACAGGCAAAGATGCTAAATGCTGAATCATTTTCTCTCCTTGCGTTTACTTCTGGTTAGGGTGCCATCAACATGATCATTCCCTAAATCTGCTCGCCCTCGTATCGATAAAATAACCACAAACGCAGTCATGGCAAATCCTATCACAATAGCTGTTAATACTAAGGCTTGTGGCAGCGGATCGGCGTAATCAGCGCCAGTTCCAAGTACCACCGCTTTATTGATAGTTAAGCGCCCTGATGAGAATAAAAACAAATTAACCGCGTAAGAAATCATTGTCAGCCCCAGTACCACTGGGAATGTGCGCGCTCTTAATAATAAGAACACACCACAGGTGACTAGCACGCCAACGCAAGATGCGTATAACAGTTCCATTAAATATTTACCTCTTCTTTCTCTGCGTTCGCTGTCATATTACCTAAGCTCGCAAGGATCATTAGCGTCGCGCCAATAACGGTTAAGTACACGCCCAAGTCAAATACAATGGCGCTAGCTAGCTCTGTTTTACCAACAAACGGAATATCAAAGTAATCAAACCAGGTAGTTAAGAATGGTTTATCGAAGAACCAACTTCCGACGCCCGTAAACATGGCGATAGCGATACCTGATGCAATAATTTTTCGATAGTTAACATCAAAACGTTCATTAATCCACGCAGTACCATGGGCCATATATTGTAAAATAAAGGCAATAGAGGTCACTAGGCCGGCAATAAATCCACCGCCCGGTAAGTTATGACCACGTAAGAAAATATAAGCGGATACTAATAGCGCCAATGGTAATAAGCTTTGTGAAATACAAGCCAATAAAATAGGGTGACGGTCTTTAGACCATGGGCGCCCTTCACTGTCGCTTGCTGGCATATAAAGCGGAATTCTTGATAACAGTTTAAATATACCCAGTGCTGCAATCCCTAACACGGTGATTTCACCTAAGGTATCAAAGCCCCTAAAATCAACTAAAATAACGTTAACAACGTTAGTACCCCCACCGCCTGTTTTAGCATTAGCAACAAAGAATTCAGAAATTGAATTAAGAGGACGGGTCAGTAATGCATAACAAATACTAGCAATAATTACCCCCACCGTAGAGGAAATAACCACATCACGTAAAATACGCAACGAGCTTGACTCTCTTGGCGTACTTTGCGGTAAGAAAAACAGTGCCAACATTAATAATATGATGGTCGCAACTTCTACTGTAAGTTGCGTTAAGGCCAAGTCAGGCGCTGAAAAACGTGTAAACGCTACCGACACCATTAATCCCACAATCGACAGCATTAATAACGACACCATCCGAATTCGATGCCAAATAACGGTAGCAATAGCACCAATAATCAGTAGCCCTGCACCTATAGCATTTTGAATATCAACTGGGGTGTTAGGTACACTGCCAGCTAGCTGTTTCATTTCAAATAATGGCCAACCTGAGGCAAGTAATACAACGCCTAACATAATAAATACATAGCGTTGTAATGAGCCATTTTCTGTTGATTGGATTTTGTTTTGACACCAATTAACCACAACCGCTAAAAAACGCTCGAAGATTTTTTTAGCGTTAAAAGGAGGTAACGACGCCTGAAACTGGAACAAGTACTTACGATTAACGTAAATAAATAAACCACCAATCACCGCCATACCACTCATAAGTAGAGGTAAATTGAAACCGTGCCAAATAGTTAGCTTGTACTCAGGCATAGCTTGACCAAGTACGGCCAATGAGGCAGCCGATAAAATACCATCTACTGCAAAGTGCGGAAAAATCCCCACTAAAATACATAGCACCACTAAAATTTCGATAGGCACACGCATATAACGTGGCGCCTCATGAGGGGTGCGTGGTAAGTCTATCGGTTCACCATTAAAGAACACGTCATGAATAAAGCGAGATGAGTACGCTACCGACAGCGCACCTGCAACGGTTGCCAGCACAGGAATTAACCACGACATAGAGCCAAGTACTTGCTGACGCAGTGTTTCAGCAAAAAACATTTCTTTAGATAAGAAACCATTTAATAGCGGTACACCCGCCATAGCGGCAGCGGCCACCATCGCCAATGTGGCTGTATAAGGTAAGTAGCGCCACATGCCATTGAGTTTGCGCATATCACGCGTGCCGGTTTCATGGTCAATAATACCCGTGGCCATAAATAACGACGCTTTAAACGTAGCATGGTTAATAATATGAAAAATAGCGGCTACGGTTGCAAGTTGTGTGTCTAGGCCGAGTAATAGAGTAATTAGGCCTAAATGACTAATTGTTGAATAGGCTAATAAGCCTTTTAAATCATGTTTGAATAGCGCAATGTAAGCGCCAAATAAAAGTGTAGTTAAACCCGTCAAACCGACTAATAAAAACCAAGTGTCGGTTCCCGCCAGTGCTGGATAAAAACGCGCAAGTAAAAAGATACCCGCTTTTACCATAGTGGCAGAGTGTAAATAGGCACTAACAGGCGTAGGTGCTGCCATGGCGTGGGGTAACCAAAAATGAAACGGAAATTGTGCAGACTTGGTAAAGGCGCCTAGTAATACTAACACCAGCGCTAATTCGTATAAATCATGTGATTGAATAATCGCTTTGCTAGCTAAAATAGTGTCTAGGTTGTAGCTTCCAACAATATCACCTAGCAGCATTAAGCCGCCCAGTAATGCTAAACCACCCGCACCGGTTACCGCCAGTGCCATACGCGCCCCCTTGCGCGCCTCTGATTTATGCCACCAGTAACTAATCAACAAGAACGAGCTAATACTGGTTAGCTCCCAAAATACCCATAACTGAATCACATTGTTTGACATAACAATGCCCAGCATGGCAGTCATAAATAACATTAAGTAACTAAATAGCTTTGGCAGTGAATCGTTTTGACTTAGGTAATAACGGGCATACAAAATAACCAGCAGCCCTATTCCTAAAATCATAAATAAAAACAGTAAACTCAATCCATCTAAGCGTAAGGAAATATCCAGCCCTAAAGCAGGTATCCACTGCGCGCTAAAACGAATGGTTTCTCCCGCGAGAACCGCAGGCGCATGATAAAGTGTAATTGCAAGCGCGGCTAAAGGCGCAATAGCCGTTAGGCTCGTTGCCTGATTTCGAGAAAGTTTGCCGGTGCATGCAGAAATAACACTGCCTAATAAGGATAACAGGGGTATCCAGAGCAAAGTCATAATGAAGGGCCTTTTTGAATCATAAAGTTTATCAATTCGCTACTTGTTATTATTAAATACCAAAGTGACTTGGGTATACGTTTTATATCTGTTTTTTAACAACATTAATACGTACAGTTATACTGATAAACACGGTTTTTGTCTATAGAAAGCGCTTCTAGCGGGGCAATAATCAAACAAAAAAGTCTATAAATTAATGAACTGGGATAAAACCGGCTCAGCTTTTAAGCAGTTTTAATAGGCTCATATAATCATTGGTTAAACAACCTAAAAGCACTCTATTTAATGATTAAAAGCGCGGGAATAAATCTGCATGTTGCTCTATATGAGTTTGCCACAAAGCCCGATATTGCTCTGAAAGTCCAACCTGTTGATATTGCATAATAGACCACTGTGCGCTTGGCTTATAAGCAACACCTCCTTGCTGACAGCTTTTGCTTTTGTGCCATCCTTTTGGCGCATCAGTGTTATGAGCAATAAATAAGTTAGGGGCAACCAACCCCTCAAGCTGACAAAGCCAAGCTTGTTTTTTTGCTGGTAAAGCGTATTCATCTTCAAAACCATTAAAGTGCATTAATTCATGTAAAAAGACTGCATAATTAGCCTGCGAGTTAATATGCATTAAGCCCTGATGCACATTGGCAGTACCTTGCTTGGGCATCATAATCGCAAAATCGAATCCTTTAGGAAGCCGCTGCTTAAGTGATGACTGTTGCCAATCGCACTGCGCAAGCGTTGCTTTAGTGCTGTTACAAGCAATTGTATTACCAACATATATAGGCTTTGAAAAACAAAATGCATTACTACTAGGCTCTGGGTGTTGTGCGTATTTTTTCACAAAGTGGTTGAGCCTATATAAACCATCACGGTGATCGCTCAGCATTAGCACATTAAATGTGCATTGCTTTTGTATCTCAATTTGCTCGCTCGCTACCAAAAACCCTAATTTATTCATAAAGGGTTGGTTTAATGCATCGAAGGGAGCACGCTGTTGTAACTGTAAATGATAAAAGGCATCCCCTTTAGGTAACTTATTGTGAGCTTTTAATAACGCTAAATCTTGCCAACGCCGTTGAGCAAGCAATGAAGCTGCGAGATGTTTTTGTTGTTTAATTGTTATCTCATCGAGGCTTGCTTGCCAAAAGAGCTTGGCGGTTTCAGTTTGATTATTGGCTATTAATGATAACCCATATCCGTATTGTGCATGGGCTATTTTATTGCGTGCTAAGGTGGCTAATGAGGTCGGGGGGAGTTGTAAAATATGCGATGCAAAGTAACCAGGGAATTGCCAATAACTATCAATCACATTGGCTTTGGCGTGCAATACTTGCCAAAAGCCAATGCTATTTTGTTTATTACTGGAGCCACTAATTAAGCTAGTGCACAGTAATAAAACGCTTAATTTAAAAAAGTTAGCCCGCGCTTTCACTAGCCATCAACTCAAGCTCTAAACGTGCATATTTATATTCTATAAATTCATGAACGTTCGTTGCTAGCGCCAACTTAAAGTAATCTGTTGCAATTGAAAGCTCACCTGCGGCTTGGTGCTGTTTAGCTAAGTAAAAATAAGCTTCACATAAACGTTGAGCATATTCTTGTTGTGAACTTACACCATCGGCTATCCCTGAAAAAAATGCTTTTTCACTCATATCACCTACATACAAGGCAATAAGCTGGTATGCCCATTCATTTTCATCAAGGGCCGCCGCATTAGCTTTTAACGAAGCGAGTGCCTGAGTTTTATCTTGTGCGGCCTGCGCTAAATAAAGCCACAGCACACGATAAGGATCGTTAGGAGAGCGCTCCAAAAACGTTTTAAAGTCATCCTTTGCAAGCGTGGCTCTATCACCATAGTACAAAGCAATACCACGATTTAAATACGCATATTCATGTTCTTGGTCTAACTCTATGGCTGAATCAAAATACTCGTATGCTTTTTCGTATTGCTGCATCAAGGTATGTTGAATCCCCAAAAAGTTATACACTTCAGCCAAATCAGGTTTCAGTTTAACTGCTCGGTTAAAATCAATTCGCGATAAAGTGGTCATGCCTAAGCTATCAAACAGCACACCACGGTCATAATAGAGCTTTGCTTGTTGCTCTGTACTTAAGTCTGCTCTATTTAATAGCTCTGAAAAACGAGCAATGGCAATTTCATTTCTAAAGTCTGATGCAAGTGGCGCAGTAAATGGCACATTAATAATAGCAGCGGGTTTAGTAGTAGCCTGACAAGCGCTTAAAGACAAAATAGCAAAAGATGCCAAGGCTAAATGTTTAAGTCTCATTAAAATCCTTAATACCGAGGTAAGTAGCAAATAGATAAGACATAAGCTGTCTTGTAAGGTTCATTCTTGTTATATGTTACTTAACGTCTTGAACATAATAGGTTGCTAACATTAAAGCATAAAAAAAGGGGCTAAACAGCCCCTTTTTATACTATCCAGTAATTATCTGGATGAAAGATTAGCAATTACGCGTCTTTAGACTCGTCAGCTGCAGGTGCTGCTGATTCCATTGCTTCTTTAATACTTAGACGTACACGGCCTTGGCGGTCTACTTCTAGTACTTTAACTTTAACTTCTTGACCTTCACTAAGGTGATCAGCAACGTTGTTAACACGCTCTGTGCTGATTTGTGAGATATGCACTAGGCCATCTTTACCAGGAAGAATGTTTACAAACGCACCGAAGTCAACGATACGTACAACTTTACCTTCGTAGATAGTCCCAACTTCAAGCTCAGCAGTTAATTGCTCAATACGGCTAATTGCATTTGCTGCACTTTCACCGTCTGTAGCAGCAATTTTGATTGTGCCATCATCACCGATTTCAATCGTAGTACCTGTTTCTTCAGTAAGTTGACGGATAGTTGCGCCACCTTTACCGATAACTTCTGCGATTTTCTTCTGTGGAATTTGCATCGTGTAAATACGCGGTGCAAACATAGATAACTCTTCAGAAGGTGCAGAAATCGCTTCGTCCATCACACCTAGAATGTGTAAACGAGCTGCTTTAGCTTGCTTAAGCGCGATTTGCATGATTTCTTGCGTGATACCTTCAATTTTGATATCCATTTGTAGAGCAGTGATACCGTTAGTTGTACCCGCTACTTTAAAGTCCATGTCACCTAAGTGATCTTCATCACCTAAGATATCTGAAAGTACTACAAAGTTTTCTTCTTCTTTAACTAGGCCCATCGCGATACCCGCAACAGAAGCTTTAATTGGAACACCTGCGTTCATAAGCGCTAGAGACGTACCACAAACCGATGCCATTGAAGATGAACCATTTGATTCAGTGATTTCAGATACAACACGAATTGAGTAAGGGAACTCAGTTAATGTTGGCATTACAGCTTGGATACCACGCTTAGCTAGGTTACCGTGGCCGATTTCACGACGCTTAGGAGAACCTACAAAACCCGTTTCACCTACACAGAATGGAGGGAAGTTGTAGTTAAGCATAAAGTGGTTTTTGTGCGTGCCAGTTAAATCATCGATTAACTGTGAGTCACGTTCTGTACCAAGTGTTGCTGTTACTAATGCTTGCGTTTCACCACGTGTAAAGATTGCAGAACCGTGAGTACGTGGAAGTACACCAGTCATTACATCTAGTGCACGGATCATATCTGGTTCACGACCATCGATACGTTTTTCGCCAGCAGCGATACGGCCACGAACGATTTTCTTCTCAAGTGAACCGAATACTTTACCTACTTCTTGCTTATCAAGCGTTTCGCCTTCAGCAAGTTCGCTAGTAAGCGCTTCAACTACGGCATCTTTTGCTGCAGTTAATGCTTCTTTACGCGCTACTTTATCAGTAATACGGTAAGCTTCGCCTACTTTATCAGCAGCAAGTGTTGCTACTTTCTCTTCTAATGCAACGTTTTTCTCAGGTGCAGTCCAATCCCAAGTAGGCTTGCCTGCTTCTGCTTTAAATTCGTTGATTGCCTTGATGATAGACTGTGATTGCTCATGGCCGTATACAACTGCGCCTAGCATTACGTCTTCCGCAAGTACGTCTGCTTCTGATTCAACCATAAGTACGGCGTTATCAGTGCCAGCAACAACTAAATCAAGTTGGCTTTCTTCAAGCTCTTTTAGTGTTGGGTTAAGTACGTATTCACCGTTGATGTAACCAACACGTGATGCACCAATTGGACCGCTGAACGGGATACCAGAGATAGCAAGTGCTGCTGATGTACCAATCATCGCAACCATATCAGGTTGGATTTCAGGGTTTACAGAAACAACAGTCGCGATAACTTGTACTTCGTTTACGAAACCATTTGGAAAAAGTGGACGAATTGGACGGTCAATAAGACGTGCAATTAGCGTTTCGCCATCGTTAGGACGACCTTCACGCTTAAGGAAACCACCTGGGATACGACCTGCAGCGTACATACGCTCTTGGTAGTTAACTGTTAGTGGGAAAAAGTCTTGGCCTGGTTGAGCTTCACGCTTACCAACAACCGTTACGAGTACTGACGTGTCGCCAATGCTTGCTAGTACTGCGCCGTCTGCTTGACGAGCGATAGCACCTGTTTCTAGCGTCACTGTGTGTTGACCTAGTTGAAATTCTTTTATAATTGCTTGCACTTAAAATATTCCTTAAATGTATTTTTAGTATTAATTAAGTTTTCATCAAAGTACCAATTACAGTACATAATTGTATTCAGTTGGAAATCAATTAAGTACTACAATTGGCAATGATGTAAATAACCGTAGATAAACCTTTTTATCTACGCGCCATAGTATATAACAAAGTCAGGTAAAATTGCGAGCTTAGCACCGAGATAAAATAGTGCTTACAGCAATGCCAAAAACATTCGCTTTGTGAATGATAATAGTATGGCTTTTATTCGATATTTCAAGGGGTTTACTGAAAAGTACTGGGGAAGACGAGAAAATTTAAGCACAAAAAAAGGAGCTAAAAAGCTCCCTTTTTGATAATCAAGTTCTTAGCGACGTAGGCCAAGCTCTTTGATTAACGCAGTGTAACGCGAGATATCTTTACCTTTAAGGTAATCAAGCAGTTTACGGCGAGTGCTTACTTTACGAAGCAGACCACGACGTGAGTGGAAGTCATGCTTGTGATCAGCAAAGTGACCTTGAAGCTTGTTGATATCAAAAGTAAGTAATGCTACTTGTACTTCAGGTGAACCAGTGTCGCCTTCAGCGCGTGCGAATTTAGCAATGATATCGATTTTTTCTTGATTGCTTAGTGACATAATAACTCCAAAAGTTAAATTTAATAGGTGCTTTAGCCGATCACTAATTCAGCCAAAACGATTAAGCGGGCGTATTCTACCAATTATCAGCATAACTACAAGTTAAACTTTACTCTGGTTGCTGATTAGACAAGCCACGTTTTGATTTTAGATGGCCATCAGGATTACGTTCACCAGTACCAATAAAAATTCCGTCAGCCAGAACTTTTATTGCACCTTCAGGTAATTCTTTACCTAGCACCACAGCTTGACCATGGCTAAATGCTATTCCCTGCTCTTTAGTAATTTCCACAACAGGTAAATCAACTAACGCGGTATCCATTGGCAATAATAGTTCGTCAAGGTAAGTAGAAGGCGCAACGTCTTGTTCTTTCGCTTGATTTAATAACGTTTCTAACTGCTCAAGTGTGACCATTTTATCTGCTGGGTAATGCCCTACAGCACTACGATGCAGCATAATCACATGCGCGCCGCAGCCAAGGTTTTCACCTAAGTCATCAACAATAGTACGAATATACGTGCCTTTAGATACATGGGCAGTCATTTGTATTTCGTTAGCTTGCTCATCAAACTCATCAAGCGTTAAGCTAAATACGTTAATTTTTCGACACTTACGAGGGACTTCTATGCCTTCGCGCGCGTATTTATATAAAGGCTTGCCTTCATATTTAAGCGCTGAGTACATTGATGGGTATTGATCTGACTCACCTAAAAATTTAGCAATTTCCTGTGTAAGCAGTTCAGCAGTAACATTAACATCACGCGTTTCGACCACTTCACCATCAGAGTCTGACGTGGTAGTACGCTCACCCAGTTTTGCTCGCACAACATAGGTTTTATCTGTATCGAGTAAAAACTGGGTAAACTTAGTGGCTTCACCAAAACAAATAGGCAGCATACCGGTCGCAAGCGGATCGAGCGCACCAGTGTGCCCTGCTTTTTGAGCAAAATAAATACCTTTCGCTTGCTGCAGTGCTTTGTTTGATGAAATACCTTCTGGTTTGTTTAACAACAAAATACCATCAACTGGACGGCCTTTACTGCGTCTTGCCATTAGTCTTTAGTGCCTTCTTCGCTATCTGTTTCATCATCAACATGCTTAGCATTATCTTCACGAATGATAGAGTCCACTAAGTTAGAGATTCGCATCCCTTCCATTAATGAATTATCAACCACAAATTTAAGCTCAGGCATGATACGCGCACGAATACGTTTACCTAGCAACGAGCGGATATAACCGGTTGCTTCGTTAAGTACTTTGGCACTTTGTTTGGCTGCATTTTCATCTTCAGTGTTAAACACGGTGATAAAAACTTTGGCATAAGATAAATCGCGCGATACTTCTACCGCAGACACTGTCACCATGCCCAAGCGTGGATCTTTAATTTCGCGTTGTAAAATCACCGCAATTTCTTTTTGAATTTGCTGAGCAACACGATCAGTGCGAGAAAATTCTCTCATTTCACTTTCCTAAAATTATAACTTATTGAAAAATAATAATAAGCTAACTAAATAATGGATACACAAATGGGGGCTGAGCCCCCATTTAAAATCTTAGCATAGGTTATGTTGGGCTATCGAGGTACAACCTTGAATGTCCAACACCACCTAATAACAATTAAAGAGTACGTTGTACTTCAACTGTTTCAAATACTTCGATTTGGTCACCAACGCGAACATCATTGTAGTTCTTAACGCCGATACCACATTCCATGCCGTTACGAACATCAGCAACGTCATCTTTAAAGCGACGTAATGACTCAAGCTCGCCTTCGTAAATAACCACGTTATCACGAAGTACACGAATTGGTGCGCTACGCTTGATAGTACCTTCAGTAACCATACAACCGGCAATTGCACCAATTTTTGGAGACTTAAATACGTCACGTACTTCAGCAAGACCAATGATCTCTTGTTTAAACTCAGGCGCAAGCATACCAGACATGGCTTGCTTAACTTCTTCGATTAGCGCGTAGATTACGCTGTAGTAACGAAGATCTAGGTTTTCAGAGTCAATCACTTTACGCGCTGATGCATCAGCACGAACGTTGAAGCCAACCACAATCGCGTTAGACGCTGCCGCAAGAGTTGCATCAGTTTCTGTGATACCACCAACACCAGAACCAACAATCTTCACTTTTACTTCATCAGTAGAAAGCTTAGTTAGTGAGTCTGAAATTGCTTCGATTGAACCTTGAACGTCTGCTTTAAGTACCACGTTAACTTCAGATACGTCGCCTTCAGTCATGTTAGTAAACATGTTTTCAAGCTTCGCTTTTTGTTGACGCGCTAGTTTAACATCGCGGAATTTACCTTGACGGTAAAGTGCAACTTCACGCGCTTTACGCTCATCTTTAACTACAGTTGCTTCATCACCGGCAGCTGGAATACCAGACAGACCTAAAATCTCAACTGGAATAGAAGGACCGGCAGACTTAATGTCTTTACCGTTTTCATCGCGCATTGCACGAACACGGCCGTATTCAAGACCACATAATACAATGTCACCTTGATTAAGCGTACCTGACTGAACAAGAATAGACGCAACAGGACCACGGCCTTTATCAAGACGTGATTCAATAACAACACCTGCAGCCATACCTTCGGTCGGCGCATTTAACTCTAAAAGCTCAGATTGCATTAATACAGCTTCTAGTAGGTCATCAATACCTAAACCAGTTTTTGCTGAAATGTGCACGTACTGTGTATCGCCGCCCCACTCTTCTGGGATAACGTCTAGCTGAGCTAGTTCGTTTTTAACGCGATCTGGATCTGCGCCTTCTTTATCCATTTTGTTAACAGCAATAATTAAAGGAACGCCAGCTGCGCGAGCATGCTGTACCGCTTCTTTAGTTTGTGGCATTACGCCATCATCAGCTGCAACTACTAGGATCACGATATCAGTCGCTTTTGCACCACGAGCACGCATTGATGTAAATGCGGCGTGACCCGGAGTATCTAAGAAAGTGATCATGTTGCCGTTAGTTTCAACGTGGTATGCACCAATGTGCTGTGTAATACCACCGGCTTCGCCTGATGCAACTTTAGCTGAACGAATGTAATCAAGCGTCGATGTTTTACCGTGGTCAACGTGACCCATAACAGTTACTACTGGCGCACGTGGCTCTGACTTACCATCTTCATGGCGGTCATTAAGTACTGTTTGCTCTAATTCGTTTTCTTTAACGATGATAACTTTATGGCCCATTTCTTCTGCTACAAGTTGCGCAGTTTCTTGGTCAATAACTTGGTTAATAGTAACCATGTCACCCATTTTCATCATAGTTTTTACAACTTCAGCACCTTTAACCGCCATGCGTGATGCAAGCTCAGCAACTGTAATTGTTTCACTAATACGCACTTCGTTTTTAACATCAGCCGTTGGTTTTTGGAAACCGTGCTGTAATGACGCTGGCGCTTTTAGCTTACCTTTTTTACCTTTAGACGCTGCAAATTTATCTTTTGCTGGCGCTTTTTTCTTTTTCTTCGCACGGCGAGAGCCTTGCTCTTCGCGAGCATCAGCTACATCTTCTGCTTCACGTGCGTACGTTGAAGTCGTAAGGTGGTGATCCGCGGTTTCTTCGCGTTTCTTACGTTCTTCTTCTTCTTTCTTCCAGCGTGCTGAGTTCTCTTCAGCTAGCTTTCTTGCCTCTTCTGCTTGACGTTTCGCTTCTTCTTCAGCTTTCTTCAATGCGGCCTCTTCTGCTTCTTTTTGCAGACGCTCAGCTTCGATGCGATCTTTCTCAGACTTAGCACTTTGCTCAGGGGTCATCTGCTGTTGTTTCGCTTTACGCTCAGCATCTGCTTTGCGTTTAGCTTCTTCTTTGGCTTTACGATCAGCATCTTCTTTCGCTTTACGTTCTGCCTCTTGTTTTGCCTTTAATTCAGCAGCGGCTTGTTCAGCTTTTTGCTGCTCTTCAAGACGTGCTTTTTCTTCAGCGGCTAGACGTTGCTGTTCTTGCTCTTGCTCAACGGCACTTTTTTTCACATAAGTGCGTGTTTTACGAACTTCAACTTGCACAGCTTTTGCTTTACCCGTAGAGCCCGTCACACTTAATGTGCTTTTGCTCTTACGTTGCAATGTCATGCGAGCAGGGCCTTCAGAGCCCGTGCCACCATGTTGCTTGCTTAGGTGATCAAGTAACGTCGCTTTTTCAGCTTCAGTTACATTATCGCCTGCTTGTTTAGTAATACCGGCTTGTGAAAACTGCTGTAGTAATTTATCAACAGTTGTACCTATATCACCGGCTAGTTTTTCAACATTTACTTCTGCCATAGTCTCTAATACCTCCGTTAATAAATTACTCGTCTGCAAACCAACAAATATTACGTGCAGCCATAATTAGCTCGCCCGCTTTCTCTGAAGATAGCTCTGTAATATCTACAAGCTCATCAATGCCTTGCTCAGCTAAGTCTTCAAGTGTTACTACACCCTTACTTGCCATAACAAATGCTAAATGACGCTCTAAGCCTTCTAGCGCAAGTAAGTCTTCAGCAGGCTCAGCGCCTTCTAAGCTTTCTTCCGTTTTAAGCGCTTTCGTTGTTAATGCATCTTTTGCACGTGAACGTAATACGTCCACTGTTTCTTCATCTAAGCCGTCGATTTCTAAAAACTCTGAAGCCGGAACATAAGCAACTTCTTCAAGTGTTGAGAAACCTTCGTTGATAAGTAATGATGCAAATTCGTCATCAATATCTAAGTTTTCAGTAAATAAGTTAATTAACTTATCTGACTCAGCTTCGTTCTTAGCGCGCATTTCATCAACGGTCATTACGTTTAATTCCCAGCCAGTTAATTGGCTTGCTAAACGTACGTTTTGACCATTACGACCAATAGCTTGTGCTAAGTTATCAGCTTCAACAGCAATATCCATTGAGTGTGTATCTTCATCCATTACGATTGAAGCCACTTCTGCTGGTGCCATTGCGTTAATAACAAACTGTGCAGGGTTGTCATCGTAAAGTACGATATCAACACGCTCACCGCCAAGTTCTGACGATACCGCTTGAACACGTGCGCCACGCATACCAACACACGCACCAACAGGGTCAATACGCTTATCGTTAGATTTAACCGCGATTTTAGCGCGTGAACCTGGATCACGTGCTGCAGCGCGTAATTCAATCATTTCTTCGCCAATTTCTGGCACCTCAATGCGGAATAATTCCATCAGCATTTCTGGTTTAGAACGGGTTACAAATAATTGTGCACCGCGTGCTTCAGGCTTCACTTCATATAAAAGACCGCGGATACGATCACCCGGGCGGAAGTTTTCACGTGGCAGCATGTCGTCACGATAAATAACCGCTTCTGCGTTGTTACCTAAATCAAGTACGATTGCATCACGGGTTGCTTTTTTAACAACACCCGTTACCAGCTCGCCTTCTTGATCTTTATATGCTTCAACGACTAAGGCGCGCTCTGCTTCACGTACTTTTTGTACGATCACTTGCTTAGCCATCTGTGTTGTTATGCGGTCAAATTTAATTGATTCAATCTGCTCTTCTACGTAGTCGCCCATTTTCAAGTCAGGTTCTTCAACTTGAGCAGCTTCTAACGTGATTTCGCTGTATGGATTCTCTAAAGAACCATCTTCTAAAACTTCAGCTATTTGCCAGCGACGGAAGGTATCGTAATCGCCGGTTTTACGGTCAATTGCAACACGTACATCAATTTCACCATCATGCTTTTTCTTTGTCGCTGTCGCTAATGCGAACTCTAGAGCTTCAAAAATCTTTTCTTTTGGAACCGCTTTCTCATTGGAAACGGCTTCAGCAACCAATAATATTTCTTTTGCCATGGGTAATGCCTCGCTTGCCCTATTCCTTCGCACTCGAATTAAAACTTTGCGATTATGTTCGCACGTTCAATGTTACTAAGCATGATTAAATGCTCCGCACCATCGCTAGATAGTGTGATCATATCGCTGCTAACTGCTATTAAGTCGCCTTTAAAATTACGGCGACCATCTTGTGGAAGCTTAGTACGCACGCGTACTTCCTCTCCTTGCGCCTGCTCGTAGTGATCTTGTTTGAATAATGGACGATCAACACCAGGAGACGACACTTCCAAATCGTATTCGTTTGTAATTGGGTCTTCGACGTCTAAAATCGCACTAATTTGACGACTTGCATCGGCGCAGTTGTCAACTGAAATCCCATCCTCATGAGCAATGTATACTCTTAAGGTAGAATGGCGACCCGCTTGTACAAACTCAAGCCCATGTAATTCAAAGCCTAACATTTCTACCGCAGGCGTTAACATGGTTACTAAATCTTGTTCAAGTTTTGTCACGAAAATCCTCCATACAAACAAAAAAAGGGCTTATAGCCCTAAAATACTGAGTTTAAATTTTGATTTAATCGATAAACATTAAATCAAACGGTGCAGATACAACAACGCCCCGAACCAAGCGGGGCGTCACACCAAAAAACGCAAAACTGTGTGGCCTAGGGCCAAGCTTGGTTGCGAGTCAGTACCCTGACCAAATTAAACTTCATTAGCTTAAACGCAAAACGCGCATTACTTAGAATGCGCGATATAAAGTAGTAAGCATAAACCTACTATTAAGATTGGTTGCGGGAGCCGGATTTGAACCAACGACCTTCGGGTTATGAGCCCGACGAGCTACCAGACTGCTCCATCCCGCGCCAATAGATAAAAAGTTAATAACTTAATATCGCTGTTAGTAAATTTTATAACCTACTAAACAATGGCCGTTATTATAAAGATATACACCTAAATTAGCAACCACAATAAGTAATAAGTTGATAAAAAAAGCAATGCTGTTTATTGCTTTGCTCTATGATTAAAACGACATGTAGAAATCGATCGCTTTTTAAAATACAGCGTATAAAAATAATTTTGGCTCATTATGAAAAAATTCAAAACCTTAAAACTAATTTTAGGTGACCAGCTAAACCCCGCTCATTCTTGGTTTAAAGATAAATCCGATGACACCGTGTTTGTGATTGCCGAGCTCATGCAAGAAGCGCAGTACGTAAAGCATCACGTGCAAAAAATATCAGCCTTTTTTAAAGCCATGGAAAACTTAGCTAACGCCTTAAAAGATGCCGGCTTTAACGTGTTGCATTTAACGTTAGATGACACCAAAGACGATAATAACTTACCCGCTCTTTTAACTCGCTTAGCTAAGCAGCATGAATGCACCTCAATTGAATATCAATACCCAGATGAGTACCGTTTAAAAACACAACTGCACGACTTTGCCACTAACAGCGAATTAGCTGTGACTGCCTGTGACAGCGAGCATTTTTTATTAGCATTTAACGATATAGACAAACGCTTTAAAAAAGATAAACACGTCACTATGGAGCATTTTTATCGGGCAATGCGAAAGCAGTTTGATATTTTAATGGACGATGAAAAACCTCATGGCGGTCAATGGAATTTTGATGCGAATAACCGTAATAAGTTTTCAAAAAGCGATTTAGCCGATATCCCCAAACCCAAATTATTTAAAAATGATGTTAGCACCATCATTGAGCGTTTAGATAAACATAAAATAAAATACTTTGGGCAAATAGAAACCCAATTAAGCTGGCCAACAACCCGTAAACAAGCAATAAGCGCACTTGATCACTTTTGTGCACATTTACTCCCCCGCTTTGGTCAATTTCAAGATGCGATGACAGATCAATGCCCTGATAAAGATACCTTTTATCACAGCCGGTTATCATTTGCGTTAAATGCCAAAATTTTACACCCTCGCTATATTATCGACCGTGTTGTCAAAGAATACCAACAACGCCAAGATGAAATATCTATTTCTCAGGTTGAAGGCTTTATTCGTCAAGTACTGGGTTGGCGCGAATATGTGCGTGGCGTGTATTGGAAAAACATGCCCGATTACGCTTACAAAAACCAGCTTAATGCAACCCGTGCACTGCCACGTTATTTTTGGAATGGTAAAACAAAAATGAACTGCTTAAGCCACTCATTAACACAAAGCTTAGACAGCGCGTATGCCCATCATATTCAGCGCTTAATGGTAATAGGCAATTTTTGTTTATTAACCGCCATCAGTCCCGATGAAGTGGATGAATGGTATTTAGGTGTTTATATCGATGCAATTGAATGGGTAGAAATGCCTAACGCCCGAGGGATGAGCCAGTTTGCTGACGATGGCATCATAGCCACTAAGCCTTATGCGGCTAGCGGCAACTATATAAATAAAATGAGCGACTACTGTAAAAGCTGCCAATACAAAGTAAAAGAAAAAGTGGGTAAAGACGCGTGTCCGCTAAACAGCCTCTACTGGCAGTTTATGCAAAAACACCGAGAACGACTTGAGAAAAACCCGCGAATAGGCATGGTTTATCGTAATTGGGATAAACAAGATGAATCATTGCGCCAAGAAACCTTAGAGCAAGCTAACAACTATTTAAATAATATTGAAAAGCTTTAAATATAAATGCCGTCAATTGACGGCAGCATTCTTGATAGTTAATATTAAAGTACCAAAATAGGTAATATTGTTAATTAAATGTTTTATTTGTCATGTCAGTGTAATGAGCTTATTTTTTAATAGCACCTCTTACTCCAAACTATGATGAGAATAAAATGAAAAAACAATTAATTGCAGCGACACTTTTATTACTCGGTACAAGCCAAGCTCAAGCTTTTAGTCAAGAAACTCACAAACGTATTGTTCTTGATGCCGTAAATTATATGCAGCAACACCCAGCCAGCACCGAATATGCTGCCCTACGTCAGTACGCTGCACAAAACAATCTGACAATCTCTGAATTAGCCGAGCTGCTGGGACAAGCTGCTTATGATGTAGATGACTTTGAAGACACCTTTTTCTGTGGTGCTATTACAGGTTCATGTGTTCAAGCGCCAGTATGGGGAGCAGCGCAAAGTATAGTTAAATATACAAGCTATTGGCATTTTCAAAATCATACCCAAGGTGCAGACCAACATGGAAACGATTTTGGTGGTTATAATTATGAAAAGCTCACCGTTTGGGGAAATATTGATAATCTTGCATCTGCTTGGCTTAAAGGTGACTATCTTGATGATGGTAAAGGGGGAGAAACAGGTTGGTTTAATGCCGATTCTTCAAAATATAACAGTTATGGTGTAACAGAATCTCACTACAGAATCGATAGCAACTCAACCTATTCTATGTACGATGACTTTGAAGAAATGCCATTTCAACCTATCGATAATTTAGGGCAATATTGGTATCAAAGTTACTTACAAAGCGGCAATCCCCAAGTATTAGGGTTTGTATTTCATACTACTGATTTATTACAACCTCACCACACATGGACCACATCAGATCTAAATCATTCTAGTTGGGAAAGTTGGGTAAACGATTACTATGACCAAGAGCAGCTCAACGATTTATCACTCGTTACTCAAGCAATGCAAACGTTCTCGCCTTTAGATAAAAATAGCCAAGATGTTCGCCCATTATTAACTCAAGGCGGTTCATTTTCTTATGCACAAGGTGGGATTGTACTCAACTCAGAAGATCATTTTGATCGCCTTAATATAGCTAAGCAGGTCGTGCCCCATGCAATAGCAATGGTGGTGCACTTATTAAACCACGCCATGGTTGCTCGCTAATGAAAAAAATGGCTATTTTAGTGATCACATTACTAGGTGTGTTTTACCACTCCCTAGTAATGGCATCATTTACACAATACAGCAGTGATGAAATTAACTTTATGCATCGTGCTTATTTAAAGCACAACCCTGATATTACAATCAATGAAGTTAGAACTCGTCTGTATGAGAATCAGTTTTTATTACAACAAGCTGCGCTAAAAACACCTGCGATAATAAAACGACAATCTGCCGTTGGTTTTAGTACTCAATACCATGTTGAACGTTACTTAAAAAATCTGTTCGATTCACAATTAGTTATAAGCACACAGTCAAGCCCGATAAAGCTTGAAACTTATGATAACCAATGGCTTAAACACACATTAGGGCCCTACCCTAAAAATGGCCAGTATGTGCAAAGCGCCATCAAAAAAATGCAGCAGTTTGATTTAACCCCTCTTTTGTATAACGCTATTAATTTATATGAATTTGTCGATTCACTATCAATGCAGGTACGCTTTAAACTCCACAAAGGAGATAGTGAACTATTCAAAAGTGAATTAATAAAAAAACGGCAATTCAATATAGCGTTTTCAAAAGCCAAACCGATTTTGGCAAAACAGAATATTGATATTGTACATCTGTATGAAATAGCTAAAGGAGATATTCTGCGCCCCTCCATTCAAAGCTGGCTAGGCATAAATACAATGATGCATATGCAAAGCCCCGTTCTTGAAAAACTAGAGAAACAAGTAAACAAAAACGAAATTAAAGCGTTTTATCAAGCCAATAAATCGCAGTTTAAATTTTTAAGCCACGTAAAAGCACATGGAGCTCAATTTGCTCATCGAGCCAATGCTGTAGGTTTTCGCACCTTGGCCGGTAACAAAACGCTAAAACAAGCATTAGTAATATCAGGAAAACAAGATATATATGCTCAATACAACAGTGAATTAAACCGTAAAAACAAAAGTAGCTGGGTTGTACAACTTGCGTTCACAACTAAAGAAAACACTATTTCTCCTGTTATACGTACACCCAGTGGTGAATGGGTGGTGATACACAGTTATGAGCATCAGTTTGAGTACTTTTCGCCAGAAGATGAAACCGTTCGATACCAAGCAACAAAGGCCATCGCAAAACAAAAAGCGGTACAACAGTATGAGGATACTTGGCTCAAGTGGCAAAATAAGACAGGAGTAATTTTATGAGCAAAAAAGTTTTCGTTTCTGTTGTTGTAGCTTGTGTTGGTATGTACGCACTTTTTACTCAATATACTAGTAAACCAACGATAAAGAATATTGATTCCCTTAACCAAGCTAAAAGTGTTAAGCAAATAACGTCACTTGAGCTGACTACTGCTGACATGACCCAAGAGCTGAAAAGCACGCAATTGAAAACGGCTACAATTAGTAATACTAGCCCTCAGCCTTTGCCACCAATAACCTCTCCTGCCTATTTACCCAACATAGTAAAAAATACTCAGCCAGTTGCTCAGTACAGCGGTGATTTAAATAATCACCAGGCATATCAAGATTTCCACCTTGAACAGCAAAGACAGCTAGAGCAACGTTTTGTTATTGCTGCAAAAGCCAAAATATTAAAGCTTGAAGACTTACTTGCTAAAGGCCGGCAAAAAAAGCTTTCACAAGAACAACTGCAAGTTGCGATAGATAAAATTAACGCTTTAAAACAAATGCAAATAGATTTAAAAGACTAACAACGCAAAAAGCCGCCAAATGGCGGCTTTTCACAGGGAAAATACGTGTGCTAGCTTAGCTATTTGCTTTCGAGCATATTGCCTGAGCCAATTTCAATTTTACGCGGCTTCAGCGCTTCTGGGATCTCACGTTCAAGGTCGATGCTTAGTAAGCCGTTGGCTAGGTCTGCGCCAAGTACTTTAACGTGGTCACCTAACTGGAACTTACGCTCAAAGTTGCGCTCGGCAATGCCTTGATGAATGAATTTGCGCTCATCGTTTTGATCTTTACCTGCTTTAGTGCCTGATACAACTAACGTGTTGTTTTCAGATTGTAGGCTTAACTCGTCTTCACTAAATCCAGCAACTGCCATAGTGATACGGTATTTGTCTTTATCAAGCGCTTCGATGTTGTATGGAGGAAAACTTGGCTGCTTGTCAGTTCGTGCAGCGGCATCCATTAATGATGCTAAATGATCGAAACCAATGAATGAACGGTATAGGGGTGATAAATCTACTGTACGCATAATAATATCCTCATATTTAAGCGATATATTGCTGCCACTTTTCGTTTGAACAAGTAACAGCAAAATTTAATTAATAATATAATTTTCAAATAGTTCTGTTTAAATGAAGACCCATCAGGCGTCCTCAAATAACTATTTATGGGCGGACAATTTTATTTCAAGATTTTTTATAAAATATTTTTTATTTTTTTACAGGCCCTAAAAAAAGCGAACACAATAATCGTTTTTTTGCACTGTAATAAATAATGAAATTAGTTAAACTAGGGTCAACTAATTTGAGGAGAGCGTTATGTTAACAGTAATTTTTGGCCGTGAAGGCTGCCCTTTTTGTGTTCGCGCTAAAGATGTTGCAGAGCAACTTGCTAATGACCGCGATGATTTTAAATACCGCTACATCGACATCATCAAAGAAGGTATCAGTAAAGAAGATTTAGAGAAGTCTGCAGGCAAGCCATGCCCGACTGTGCCACAAATTTTTGTAGACCAAACACACATTGGTGGTTTTACTGAATTTGAAGCCTACGCCAAAGAAAACCTAGGCCTTTACCAGTAAATTTGTAGGTATATTGTTAACCAGCTTAATTAACGCACAACTTGAGCTGGTTAAATTTCGACCAACATCAAACACATATAAATTAGTTGTAATTTATACAAGCATTTGCCTCGTATTTCCTATACAATGCGCGCCTCTTTAAATTCGTTGAGGCGTATTAATGTCAGAACCAGTCACGTTTGAATCTCTAAATCTTTCTCCTGCAATTTTAAAGGCAGTTGAAGAGTTGGGTTACAAGACACCATCTGAAATCCAAGCTCAATGTATACCGTTATTGCTAGAAAGAAAGGACGTACTGGGACTAGCACAAACGGGTACAGGTAAAACAGCAGCATTTGCACTGCCATTACTAAATAATATTGACCCGTCTGTGAAACAGCCACAGATCCTTGTACTCACACCAACCCGTGAGCTTGCGATCCAAGTAGCTGAGGCATTTGAACAATATGCAAAACACACTCGTGGTGTTGAAGTACTGGCACTATATGGTGGCCAGAGCTACAGCATCCAGTTGAGCGCACTTCGTCGTGGCGCACAGATTATTGTTGCTACACCGGGTCGTTTAATCGATCACATAAACCGTGGCACTATCAAGTTTGATGCTTTACAAGCACTTGTACTTGATGAAGCCGATGAAATGCTACGTATGGGCTTTATCGATGATGTTGAAAACATCATGGAAAAAACGCCGCGTGAAAAGCAAACATGTCTTTTCTCTGCGACTATGCCTAAGCAAATTCAAAACATCAGCAGCAAATATATGAACAACCCTGAACAGGTTCATATTTCTGCACGCAACTCAACTGTATCGTCAGTAGAGCAAGTGTTTTGGAATGCACACGTACATAAAAACAAAGCCATTGTTCGTTTCTTAGAAGCAGAACAATATGAAGGTGCTATTGTTTTCGTACGTACACGTAACGATACAGTGCAACTAGCTGAGTTATTAGAGCGCGAAGGTTTCTCTGCTGCTCCACTTAACGGTGACATGAACCAGCAAGCGCGTGAGCGCACAGTTGATCGTTTAAAAAGCGGCATGCTAAACGTTGTTATTGCAACAGACGTAGCGGCACGTGGTCTTGATGTAGACCGTTTAAGCTTAGTTATCAACTACGACATTCCACAAGACTCTGAAGCCTACGTTCACCGTATCGGCCGTACAGGTCGTGCTGGTCGTACTGGTAAAGCGATTCTTTTCGTTAAGCATAACGAGCGTTACTTACTTAAAAATATCATTCGTCATACTAAATCTGAAATCGCACAAGTTGAATTACCTACAGCTAAAGTTGTTGAAGAAAAACGTATCAATGCCTTACAAGAAAAGCTTACGCTTGCTCTTGAAAACAAAGATATTACTTTCTTCAATGAAGTGGCTGCTAACATGGCACAAAAACTTGAGCTTGCTCCTGAAGACTTAGCGGGTGCGTTACTGTGTTTAGCACAGCAACAATCACCAATTAAAGTTGAAGAAGTTAAGATTCAACCGCGTGAGCGTAACGAACGTAATGATCGTAATCCTCGTAGCAATGACCGTGGTCGTCGTAACGAACGCGGTGGTGAGCGCGCTG
The DNA here is from genome assembly GCF_054968565.1 of Pseudoalteromonas sp. G5_S1_54_S4. NCBI lineage: Bacteria > Pseudomonadati > Pseudomonadota > Gammaproteobacteria > Alteromonadales > Pseudoalteromonadaceae > Pseudoalteromonas > Pseudoalteromonas sp. G5_S1_54_S4. Next base: position 49,143 of record NZ_JBQKUL010000034.1, read on the forward strand.
AGCGTAAACCACGCGAGCGCAACAGCCGTGATGCAGGCCCTATGGATACATACCGAATCGAAGTAGGTCGTGAGCATGGTGTTCAGGTTAAGAACATTGTTGGCGCAATTGCTAACGAAGCAGACATTTCAAGCAAGTTTATCGGTGACATTCGTCTTCACGACAGTCACAGTACGGTACAATTACCGCAAAACATGCCTAAAGATGTACTTGATCACTTCCAAAAAGTGTTTATTTGTAAACGCCCAATGGGTATGACATTAACACAAGATCAAGGCCCTTCTGAGCCACGCGGCGAGCGTTCTGAACGCCCTGCTGGTGACAAGAAGCGTAGCTTTAATAAAGAAGGCCAACGCCCTGATAAGCGTAGCGGTCCTCGTAAAGAACGTCGCCCAGTTAGCTTCACCGCTAAGTAAGCAACGACCCTTTAGTAAAAAAACCTTGCCACGAAAGTGCCAAGGTTTTTTTGTGTCTGAAATTTGAAGATAATAGGTTCAAGGTGAAAGGTTTGAGCAGCTAGGCGTTAAATTTTTAAC
>NZ_JBQKUL010000035.1:0-47767 GCF_054968565.1 Pseudoalteromonas sp. G5_S1_54_S4
TAAAAGAAGCCCTACTGGCCTACACGTTTTTACTAAAATCTAAAAATGGCTTAAGTGCTCACGCACTTGATGAGCAGATAGAGACGTGGTTTAAAAGCAAGTACCAATGCGAGCTAGATTTTGAAATTAGCGACGCGCTTGAAAAGCTTGAACGTATGCATTTAGTAACTTGCACAAACACCCTATATAACGCGGTAAATCTAGAGCGCGCAAAAGCCATATTAGATGAGCGCTGGGATAGCCTATTTCAATATAACTAAGCAACTCCTTACTTAACAAAAAAGCAGCTGACACTTCAGCTGCTTTTTACGTTATTACCTAATTTAGGCTGTTTGCTGCTTTTTAAATTTTGCATGCACTAATTTATAAAGTGCTGGTAAAATTAACAATGTGAGCAAAGTGGATGACATAATTCCACCTACCACCACGGTTGCCAAAGGCCGTTGTATTTCAGCGCCGGTACCGGTATTTAGCGCCATAGGTATAAAGCCTAAACTAGCCACAAGCGCGGTCATTAGCACTGGGCGTAATCGCTGTAGTGCCCCGCTATGTATTGCATAATATAAGCTTAACCCCTCATTTCGTAATTGCTTAATGAACGACAACATCACTACACCGTTTAATACCGCAACCCCACTTAGCGCAATAAACCCCACACCCGCTGAAATAGAAAGCGGCATATCTCGTAGCAATAATGCCAATACCCCACCGGTCAGTGCCAGTGGTACACCACTGAATATAATAAGTGAATCACGCAGCGATCCAAAAGCACTATAAAGTAAGCCAAAAATAAGCAATAAAGTCACAGGCACTACCAACGACAAACGCTTACTCGCCGATTGTAATTGCTCAAACGTACCGCCGTATTCAAGCCAATAACCGCTGGGTAGGTTAAGTTGTGCGTTCATAGTCGCTTGGGCATCTCTTACAAAGCTGGCTAAATCGCGTCCTGTTACATTCGCTGTTACTACCACATTGCGCTTGCCGCTTTCGCGATTTATTTGATTAGGGCCTTTTTCAATACTGATTGTAGCCACTTCTCCAAGCGGTACAAATGCAAGCTCAGGGTTACTACTTTGAGGTAATGCAATAGGTAAACGCGCAAGCACAGAGACATCATCAGACCAACGCTTATCTAAGCGTACTAATAACGAAAAGCGCTTATCACCCTCATAAATTAGCCCTGTTTGCACCCCACCAACAGCAGCGGCAAGAGTTTGTTGAATGTCGTTTACAGTCAATCCTAGTAGCGCCATATGGTCTCGCATTGGGGTAACAGAAAGTGTAGGCAAGCCCTCCATTTGCTCTAAACGTACATCAGTAGCACCGGTAATATTTCGCATTAAACCAGTGGCTTTTTCGCCAAACTGTTTAAGTGTGGCTAAATCGTCACCGTAAATACGCAGCGCTACATCGGCACGCACACCGGCAATTAACTCGTTAAAGCGCATTTCTATAGGCTGGGTAAATTCATAGTTATTACCCGGTACCTCATTCACACGATGACGAATTTGCTGCACTAACGCGTCTTTACTTAGTGACGGATCTGGCCATTGCTCACGCGGCTTTAACATTAAAAAAGTGTCGGCAACATTAGGTGGCATAGGATCGCTGGCTACATCCGCGGTGCCAATCTTTGAAAATACGTTTGTAATTTCAGGTTGCTCTAATAAAGCCTGCTCCAACTGCTTTTGCATTTGCACCGATTGTTCAATACCGGTGCCAGTAATACGCAGCGCATGCATTGCAATATCACCTTCATCTAGCTGGGGTAAAAATTCGGCGCCCATATTTTTAACTTTAAAGCCAAGTACTAGTACTAAAACCGTGGCAATGCTCACCATCACCCACGGTAATTTAAGCGATAAGTTAAGCAGTGGCTTGTAGATTTTTTTAACACCACGCATTACTGCATTTTCGCTTTCATCTACTTTACCACGCACAAATACGGCAATTGCCGCCGGCACAAAGGTAACAGCAAAAATAAGTGCACCTATTAACGCAGCAATAACAGTAAACGCCATAGGCTGAAACATTTTGCCCTCAACACCACTGAGCGCAAATAGCGGTAAATACACCAACATAATAATTAAAATACCAAATACGGCGGGGCTAAACACTTCTTTGGTGGCTGAAGTGACAACCTCTAAACGCTCACTGAGCGTAAGTAAGCGACCATGTTTATGTTGAGCCATCCCTAATTGACGAAGGCAGTTTTCAACCACAATCACCGCGCCATCAACAATTAATCCAAAATCGATTGCACCTAAGCTCATTAAGTTACCCGAGACTCGATTGCCCACCATGCCTGTAATAGCAAATAGCATACTCAGCGGAATAACCATGGCGGTAATAAGCGCACCAGTGATGTTCCCGAGCAATAACAGTAAAATGACGATAACTAATACCGCCCCTTCAAACAGATTTTTTTGAACTGTGGCAATGGTTTTATCAACCAGGTTGGTACGGTCATAGACAGGCTCAACGATAACCCCTGCAGGTAAGCTTTTTTGTACCTCTATCAACTTATCAGCCATGGCTTTGGCGACCACACGGCTGTTTTCACCTATTAGCATCATTGCCGTGCCTAGTACGGTTTCTTCGCCATTATAGGTAGCCGCGCCGGTTCTGAGCTCTTTTCCTAAATACACATTTGCCACGTCTTTAATTCGCACAGGAGCATCATCACGCTTGGCGATAACGGTGTTTGCTATATCGGCTAATGTTTTTAATTGCCCAGGCGAGCGCACTAAATATTGGCCGTCAAAGCGCTCTATATAACCGGCTCCGCGATTGCTGTTATTAAGCTCAAGTGCACTAATAACATCGTTGATTGTTAGCTTATAAGCGATGAGCTTTTCTGGCATGGGCGCAACTTGGTACTGGCGCTCAAAGCCACCTTGGCTGTTTATTTCGGTTACGCCTTTTACTTTTAAAAGCTGCGGACGAATAACCCAGTCTTGCAAAGTACGTAAGTCTTCGGCGTTATACGCCGTACCATCACTTTTTAACGCATCGGGTTTTGCATGCACGCTATAGGTAAATATTTCACCTAAACCACTGGCAATAGGTCCAAGGTTTGGCTCAACATTATTAGGTAAATCGGCGCGAATACTTTGAATACGCTCACCAATTTGTTGACGTGCCCAATAAATATCGGTGCCTTCATCAAAAATAATGGTTACTTGAGAAAGCCCATAGCGAGAAAGCGAACGGGTATAATCAAGCTTAGGAATACCCGCCATCGCTGTTTCGACTAAGTAAGTGATACGCTGCTCAACTTCAAGCGGCGTAAAACCAGGCGCTTTAGTATTAATTTGCACTTGCACGTTGGTAATATCGGGGACAGCATCTACCGCTAAGTTTTGGATGTTATACACACCAAACCCAGCAAATAAAAATGTCAGTGCCAGTACCATCATGCGGCGTTTAACCGCAAAAGAAACAATCCAGTTAATCATGGTACCTCCTAGTGAGCGTGACTTGCGCCGCTTTTTAAAATATCGGCTTTGATCACATAGCTATTGGTTGTGACGTACTCGCTACCTGGGCTTAAACCCGCGATCACTTCAACCCACTCGCTACTTTTTGCGCCTAAAGTAACAGGGCGTACTTCAAACACACTATTTTTACGCACAAACACACTCGCCATACCATTAAACTCTTGAATAGCCTCAGGCTTTACACGCACGTTAGCATTAACCTTATCGATACTGACATCACTATTAACATGCATACCTGGACGCCAATGACCATCAGGGTTATTAAGCTCAATACGAGCACGTGCAATGTGCCCGCCGGTCATCATAGGCGCTATAAAAAACACCTTACCTTGGGCATTTAAATGATGATGTAAATCGTACACCGTGGCACTTTGACCAATGGCTAGGTTTTCAATATTTTCAGGAAAGGCAGAGAGCTCAACCCATACTTTATCAAGGTTCACGACTTGCATAAGCGCGCGAGTACTTGCCAGTTCGCCACGCTTTAAATATTGCTCGGTTACAACACCGCTAATGGGGCTTTTAATACTGTAGTTTTGCAATGTTTCACGGTTGGTGACACTGGCCAGTACCTCACCTTTTTGAACCTTTTGACCAATGCTGACAAAAATATCGCTGATCAATCCGGTATATGGCGCCATCACTTCTACTGTGCCGTGCTGTGTCGGTGCAATAACACCAAACAGCGTGTCAGAAATATCAACCTCGCCGCTTTTTGCTATCTGCGTTTCAATACCCGCACCTTTAACTACTCGCTCACTAAGCATAGTGCGGCCTTCGTGTTGGGTGTACTCAAAACTAACGTGTTCACCTTTATAATTGGCAGTAATGAAAAGCGCAAACGAATGTGGCTCATTTATGGGTTGCGTGCTAACAAGGTACTCATTCTCACGCGTAAATTGTATTTTTTGCGGCGCTTCTACTAATCGTTTTAAGTTCATTTCGATGCTTAAATCGTTGATATCTACCGGCTGATTTTGCTCATAACCATATACGCGCAGCTCAACTTTACCTGCCAATTCTTGCAGCTTTAACTCAAGAGTGAGCTTTTCGTTGGTTAATAAAAAGCCGCCGTGTGGACCTTGTTTTTGGGTTTGCTCTGTTTGGTCATGCTCTGCTGAGGCAAATGCATGTGTGCTTATAAGGCTCGTTGTAAACGAAAGTGATACTAATAATGCGATAAACGTGTTGTTCATGGTTGAAAAGTCTCAATTAAAGATTGGCCAGTTAAACGCTCAAGAGTAAGGTGCGTTTGATATAGTACTGCATAGGTATTGATAAGTGCGCGTTTAGAGTCAAATAGAGCTTGTTGGGCATCGAGCAATTGCAACACCGAAATTTGTCCGCGTTGATAGCTTTTTAAACTTTGCTCAATGAGTGTTTGGGCTTGTGGAATAACCTGCCCTGATAACAACTGCGCCTGTAACGTTTTGCCTTGGTAATAGGCGTACAAGGTACGAACTTGTTGGCGTAACTGAACCCGTAATTGCTCTTGCTGCTTGCTTAGCAGTGCCAACTGACTGTTAGCCGCTTCAATATTACCGCTATTTGAGTTACTCAATTGCAGCGGCATAGAAAACGAAAACAGTAACGAACTGGTATCGCTTTATAGATTGAAGCGCAGGCCTGCACCTACATTAATATCGCTTTGCCCGTTAGCTTTTTGCAGCGTTAAGTTGGCCGCTTGCTGCAAATATTGTTGCTGCAACATAGCAAACTCAGGCGCTTGGTTAACTGCATTGAGTAACGCTTGCTCAGATTTAAGCGGTATTAAAGTAGCCATATTCCCTGCGAAATTCGTGTAGTCATGTTGCTCATTCCACAACTCATTGAGCGATAAACGCGCTCGCTCAAATTCGCTATTTAGCTTAGCTTTATCAAGCTCTACTTGGCTAAGCGCATAACGCATACGGGTTACATCGGCTTGCGATACAGCGCCAGCGTTAGCCCGTTGCTTTATTGCTTTAAGAGCTTGGCTCACCACGTGTTGTCGTTCGCTGTTAAGCGTAAGTAAGGTTTGAAATTTAAGCGCCTCGTAATATCGCTCACCAGTGGTTGCTAATAAAGCTAACCGAGTATTTTGATATTGTATTGCTTGGGCTTTAATGTTCGCCGTTGCGTAATTTATGCGGCTTTGGCGTTTATCTCCAAGCTCTATAAGCTGGCTAAATGCCAAGGTTATTTCAGCCCCTTGCACACCACGCGCATCGTTTGTTCCTAAGAGGTTTTCGGCTTCTACATTTATTACAGGGTTAGGCGAAAGCGCCGCTTGAGATTTAAGCGCGCTGAGTATTTTTTGATGATAAGGATAGCGTTTTAATAGCGGATTTTGTTGCTCGGTATTTATCAACGCTTGTTTTAGGGTTAACGTTTTAACATTTGCAAACGCACTAAAAGCAGGTAGCGCACACAGCATCACCACCAGCATAATTGGTTTTTTATTCATATAGCTTGTCCGTTTTTTAATAAACAGAGTTCACTTGCAAACCATTCACAACCTACGCTAAAAATAGCGACAGTGTAAAATAGTTAGCAATTTAAACATGCCTATAACAGCCCATAGAACGCTTACGCGCAGGCAGCTAAAAGCACAATAATTAATTGAAATTAAATTAAAAACTAGCTAAATGAATTCGGTGGGGGTACATCAGGTGGATAATTTAAACCATGGTAATACACAAGTACTGAGGGTTTACTTTGTTGAGGAATAATAGCGTGACTAAGTGTGCTGTAATAGCCACAGTGACAATGTTGGTGTGCATGAATCTCAGCCGGTGGCTGATTATCGCTTTGTCCTTGGTCATTATCAGCGGTTATAGTGTTTTGTGATAATGCGTTACTTACATGCTCAACGTCTTCTTGTAAATGGTATGCAGCGCCATCACAACTTATAAAGCTGTGCACAAGCACGAGTAACATGACCATTAACAAACGATTTGAGCGCATAATTTAGCTATCTTCTCAGCCTAAAATTGACTTAAATAAACCTAACCAATTGAAGCCACATAGTATATTAGCGGCAAACGACAATAAAGGGCTTTTTATCAATTAATGGCGCCAATTGCGTTTACTGAGGTTAACTATAAAACAAAAAACCACCGGCTTTAATAGCCAGTGGTTTTTTAAGATTAACGCTTAAGCAACCGCGTGTTCTAAAATTTCACGGCTTTCTTTTAGCGTAATCGCTTGGTTTTCACCAAGGGCAACCATGCCATGTGCTTCTAGTTTGCCAATAATATTATCAATGGCAGCCGCTTTATCATCACCATGTTCAGTTAGCTGTGTTGCAACCTCAAGGCTGTGGTAAAACGCTTCAATCGCTTGAATTGTTTGCTCCGCTAAATCGTCTGTTTGCTCAAGGCCAAATACGTTTTTACCCATTTGCTCTAGTTTCGCTTTTTTAACTGCAAATTGATTGCGCAATAACGAAGGCTGAACAATAGCAAGCGAACGCGCATGGTCAACACCATAGGCAGCAGTAAGCTCATGGCCAATCATGTGGGTTGCCCAATCTTGCGATACGCCAGAACCAATTAAGCCATTAAGTGCTTGGTTAGCTGCCCACATAAGGTTTGCACGCCATGCATCGTCTTGGTTTTCAAAGTTATCGCCCAGTGTTTTGAGCGTTTTTAACAGTGCCTCTGCGTATCCTTCTTGTACCAATGCGCCTTCAGGGAACGTAAGGTATTGCTCACAAGTATGCACCCACGCATCAACTAAGCCATTTACAAGCTGGCGCTGTGGTAATGTTTTCATTACATCAGGATCCATAATCGCAAATTTAGGCAGTACTTCTGGTGAAGCAAACGGCAATTTTTGCTTAGTCGCTTCTTTGCTTACCACTGAGTTTTGGTTAGATTCAGAACCTGTAGCTGGTAGCGTTAATACGGCACCAATTGGTAATGCGCTGGTAATTGTATGCTTACCAGTAGGAATGTCCCAACCTTCGCCGTCGTATACTGCAGAAGCCGCAATGTATTTAACGCCGTCTATTACAGAGCCGCCGCCGACACCTAATACAAAGTCGATATCTTGTTCTTTACAAATTTTAACCGCTTGGTCAAGTACTTCAATTGTTGGGTTAGCACCCACACCCGAGAATTCGACCCAATCAAAACCTTCAAGTGCAGCAGCAACTTGGTCATACACGCCGTTCTTTTTAATTGAGCCGCCGCCATAAACAACCAATACTTTTTGATCTTTTGCGATCAAGTCGCTAAGTGCGGCAATTTGCTGTTGGCCAAATTGGATGAGAGTGGGATTTACGTAGCTAAATTTCATTATTTTGCTCCTAGGTGACGGTTAATTTCATGATGCTTTACTTAGTCACATATCAAGTAAAGCTTTGATGGATGCATATTAGTAGCAAAGTTAATATATAAAAAGCCCAATAACTGCCTAAAGCTTGCCTAAAACTACCAGCGCTGTTATTTTACGCAAAATATTTTAATTACAGATACTTTTATGCCCATCATAGCCAAAATGTTGCAACAATACGCCGAGCACAATAATTTACTAAGCTTTGAGGGCACCATGGAAACAATTATTCCAGGGGTGTATTTTCATCGCGCTACCAAAAGTTCACCGCGCCAGCCGCTTATTTATAATTCAGGCATAATCGTGGTTGGCCAAGGCCATAAAATAATTCATTTCCCAGAACATCAAATAAAATACGGCGAAGGTGATTACTTGGTACTAGGTGTACCGGTCCCATTAGAGTGTGAAGCGTTTACCGATAATGACTTACCGGTTATGGGCATAGCTATAGATATAAATCCTGTCATGTTGCACAAACTGGTTAATCAGATGATGCAGCACCAGCCTTTATCTGTCTCCAGCGCGAACATTGGCGCAGTACAATCAGCAAAGCTAAACTGCGCAATGGAGCAGGTAACATGTAGGTTACTAACGGTTTTAAATAATCCACTTGAGGCTGAGATATTCGGCGAAGATATAGTAAAAGAGCTAGTGTATCGTGTCCTTTGCGGCCCCCAAGGGAATACTTTAATAGGCCTAGCTATGCATGATGGCCATTATGCGCGTATAGCTCGCACACTAGCAACGATGCATCAGGACTATGCAAACCCTATTACTGTTGAAAGTTTAGCAGAAGAGGTAAATATGAGCGTATCCTCTTTTCATCGTGCATTTAGACAGGTAACGTTTGAATCTCCCTTACAATACTTAAAAAAAGTACGTTTAGCTAAAGCAAAAGAGTTAATTACCACAGCGGGCAGCAAAGCAAATGAAGCTGCTTTTAAGGTAGGTTACACCAGTGCATCACAGTTTAGCCGTGAGTTTAAACGCCACTTTAATAAAACTCCGAGTGAAATACAGTTATAAAAATAAGATTTACCCATTCATGCGCTATATCAAACTTTATTATTAACTTTTACTAGCAAAGATAACACGCTTTGTTAATATAGGGTAACTGCCATTTTTATAACCCTACTATGCTCAATAACACCGTAACAATAAGGAAGCACTTACATACAACCACCTCCTTATGTATTAAACTTTGCGGTGCTTTATTTTTTATTTTTCTTATCTGCAATACAGCTATTGCAAAAGATAGCTGCAATTTAAAATCTATCACAAACAGTGTGTCCATTCCCTTATCGCAAGGTATTGCTGCAGACATAAAACTAGAAAAAGGCATTAACCAATTTGAGTTGATATGTACGCTAAACCAAAGCGGTGTTTTTACGTTTACTCGCCCTGCACTTGAACGTTTTTCGTGGCAACAAAATAACCAATTAAAAGCCCCTTTAAAAACAAATCAAATGGCTATTTTAATGGAACAAGGCAGCTTTAATGCAGAGCTAACTTTAACCACTACTGCCAGCTATAACCCCCGGTTTACTTGGCTAGACTCACAGCAATTTATTGAAAAGGTGCAATTGTACAATTTAATATTTGGGGTGTTTTATGGATTATGCGCAACGCTTATTTTTTATGCTTTAATAATAGGTTATGGCATTAAAGACGCTATTTTTAAACTGTATAGCATCTATCTTTTTTGTATCGTTAGCTTTATTTTTTTACAAGAAGGCCAGCCCTATTTATTTACCAATGGCTACTTTTCTGCATATATCAGCCACCTTTATACATTAAGCATTGGTTTAACTATAGTCAGTGCTACTTGGTTTATGAGCGCACTATTAGAGCTACCTGAGTATTGGCGCAAATTAAGTTATGCATTAAAAATTACCGCGTTATGTGTACTGACTTTGTGCTTACAAAAAATAGCTTTAGATTTACCCGCTATTACTAATATCACCACAATCGTTACTGGCTATTTGTCACTACTGATTGTGATGACCATTTTTATACTCTCAGCTGTGCAAGCTAAACAAGGCGTTAACGAAGCCAGCTTGGTATTTATTGCCTTAAGCTGTGTATTTATCAGCATGATATTTAGAGTGTTACTAACCGAATACAGTCCTTTTATACAGCGTTATGGGTTTGTGATTGCTTTTACGATTGAATCTCTGCTTCTTGCTATTGCAGTTGGTAGGCGAATTCAACGACTCAGTTATGCTAAAAAACAGGCTGAACAGCACGCTAATTACGATCATCTTTGTCATATTTATAACCGCCGAGGCTGGAGTTTAAAAGCCAATGAGTTATTAAAAAAACACGCTCAACGTGGTGGCGTATTGTGTTTTTTATATATCGATTTAGACCGATTTAAAGCAATAAATGATACCTACGGCCATGATGTTGGCGATAAAGTACTTTGCACGGTGGCAGAGTCAATTAGTCAGCATATGCGCAGTGAAGACGCAGTTGGCCGCTTAGGCGGAGATGAGTTTGTGGCTATGGCATTATTTACCAGCAAAGATAAAATTAACCAGCGAGTTGCGACCCTTGAACAAAAATTAAATGCGCTTAGCTTAGAACACCAAGGCAACACCATCGCTATTTACGCAAGCGTAGGACAAATAAACTATAGCGAAGCGCCTAAAAATTTAGATGAGGTTTTAAAAGCCGGTGATGAAGCAATGTATCAAAAAAAGTCATTACGAAAAGCGCAGGCTAAGCAAACCTACACTAGGGTCTGTTGATCTTTCAAGGTTAAATTTGCAGCAGTCTGTTTGGTATTTAGGCAAGGCAGAGCCTATGTGGTGTGGTTATTCCCCATAAATAGGCGATAACGCAGCATCAATGCCAGACAGGCGCTGCCCGAAGGGTTCTGCCTAGGGGCGATTTACTCTTTGTTGCCTACATGGATGTAGGTAAGGGGCGTGAGCAGGACGCGGAAGCTTTGCTTGGTTTTTACTTAGCCCACTAGGTTACAAACCTCGCGCCGCGATTAAACCGCCCCTAGCTTGAACAAATTTTAATCCGCAAAGGTCAACAGACCCTAGAGAAAACGCCTAAAGTAATCGTTTAGGCGCATAATCATTACTCGTCTTTTTTGAATAAGACTTCTGGGTTTACCATAGTTTTCATTTCTAAAACGTTACCATTTGGATCTTCAATAAAAAACGTTTCTTGCTCAAATTCATCACCTACAAAACGGCGGTAAGGCTTATCTAAATATTCAAGGCCAGCAGCCGCAATCCGAGTTTTTAACGCCTGAAATTCATCTTCAGATAAGTGAATACCAAAATGCGGTACAGCTACTGCGCCCATATCAACATCATGACGCACTGTTGGTAAGCGCTCTGTGCTTTGATGAAGCGTTAACTCGTTACCCCAAAAATCAATGTCTACCCATCGCCCAGCTTCACTATTACCCGTTTTACAACCAAGCACGTCACAATAAAACGCTTTCGCTTTTTCAAGATCACCAGCTGGAATAGCCAAATGCAAACAGTTAGACATAAATTACCTTAGGTTATAACTTTTAATATATGAAATATGCTGCATTATACATAATTTGTAATTTATAGAACATTAACGGCATTATTTTTAGTCATTCATTGCGTACATTTAATTTAAAGCCACGGTTATTTGCTCTTTTGGGAGACATATATCGCTTTTAGTCTTAAATTGTCGATTTTAACTATTAAAGCTAAAACTGAACCTTTATGATGTGCGCCTTATGACTAAATTCATACTTTTAAAATTCATCACCTTTTTTATAGGCTGCTTGTCGTGCTTTATAATGCATACCACATTGGCATTACCTATTGTTGTGTCTGCTGCTTTAACAGGCCTTATCGGTTCATTTATTCCGTTTCCTGCACGTTATCAAAACCACCCTTATGCCTCCATTTATGCAGGTAGTTTTGCCGGTATGTGTTCCACCAGCTTAATTAGCAACTATTGGGAAATCGCTATTATTTCTGCCATTGGCGCTGTTTTATATACACTAACACTTAATGTATTTGCAGGATTTGGCGGACGATTAGGCAGTATTGCATTTGCCAGTGTAGCCCTGTTTGTTTTAGCTAAAGGATTGCTGATATGACTATTACATACCCAGTATTAGCCTTGGCTGGTGCTTTTTTTACCTTTTATTTAGCAAAGCATAACCGCTTTGATGCTATAAGAGCCTCAGCTGCACTCTCAATTATTGCCTATTTGATTTTTGCACAGCTGAGCCTCAACGCAGAACTCTATAGTATCGTCTTTTTTGGCGGCACCTTTATTGGCATGAGCGCCCCTCACCGCTTTGGTGTTTATACGCTTGCCAGTTCAGCAATTATATTTTCATTGTTTTTTGCCTATTTGGTTCCCATTCTTGATGGCTTTGGTGGCGCTTTGGGAATTAGTGCATTTTTATCGGTGTGTATTTGCCACCTTTTTATTTTACTGGGTGCGCCTCGCAGTAAAAAAACTAAAATTTAAGACTTGCTTGAATAAAAGTTCAATTAAATCTTACACCTATTAAATCGTACAAAAATAACGCTCCTTTTTTTGATCAATACAGAGCTTGGCTACGTAGAGTTCACAAAGCTGTAACACTGTAACATTCAATTAAAGGAAAAATTATGAATAAAGTATTTAAGCTCGGTGCTATCATACTTCCCTTGTTACTCATTCAAGGTTGTAGTAGCGACGATGATAACAACGCCCCTGTCACTGTAGATCCACAACCAGCCGTTTCTGTTTTAGATGCCGCACAGGACTCTGGAGAATTCACTACCCTTGTTGCAGCTTTAGAAGCAACAGGTCTAGATGAAACACTAGACGATTTAACTAACAGCTATACCGTTTTTGCTCCTACTGATGATGCATTTGCGTTATTAGGTGAAGAAACTATCAATAATTTATTAGCTGATCCTGATACTTTAAGCTCAATTTTAACTTACCATGTGATCTCTGGCAGAGTAGATGCGCAAGCAGCAATTGGTTCGGCTGGGTCAACCGTTGAAACGGTAAACGGACAAAGTATTGCACTGTCTTTAAATGGTGAAAGCTTATTAGTTAATACCAGCACGGTAACAATGACCGACATTAAAACCGACAACGGTATTATTCATGTTATTGACGCAGTACTTACACCCAAAACAGTGTCAGAAACACCGCCAACCAACAATATTGTTGAAACAGCTCAACAAGCAGGCGACTTTAGTACTTTGCTTGCCGCACTTGACGCTGCAGGCTTAACATCGGCACTGGCGGATACGTCGAAAGAGTTCACCGTTTTCGCTCCAACCGACGCTGCATTTGAAGCAATTGGTAGTGGTTTTTTAAATACACTGCTGGCAAACCCTACCGTTTTAGCGGATGTTTTAAAGCAGCATGTGCTTGTTGGGTCAGTTGATTCAGTCACTGCAATGTCTTTAAACGGCCAATCAGCTGAAACGCTATTAGGCAATACACTTCCAATTGCGATAAACGCAGATACAAATATGTTGTCGTTTGGCGGTGCAAACATCATTGTTAAAGATATTATGACTTCTAACGGTGTTATCCATGTAATCGATTCGGTTATTATTTCTGATGTAACCTTACCGCAAAGCGCAGGAACAATTGCTGATATAGCCAGTGCTAATGGTAACTTTACTACGCTTCTTGCTGCACTAACGGCAACAGGCTTAGATACGTTAGTTGCTGATCCAGATAACACTTTTAGTGTATTTGCTCCTACGGATGATGCATTTGCAGCGCTCGGTCAGGATACAATTAATGCGCTGTTAGCTGATACAGATACACTTCGTGATATCTTGCTTTACCATGTATTCCCTGACGCCACTGTTTTATCTGATGACGCTGTAGCCATTGCTAATAGCAATAGTAACAAAGTAGAAATGGCCAATGGCGACATGGCTGCTATTTCTTATGTGAATAGCTCGCTATTTATCAATGATTCGGCAATCACAGAGGCAAATGTAACCGCAAGCAACGGCGTTATTCATGTATTAAATAAAGTGATTATGCCACCGGCTGAAGTCGGCACACCGACTAAAACTATTGCAACAGTTGCCACAGAAACGCCTGCATTATCTACATTAGTAACTGCACTGCAAGCAGCAGGGTTAGTTGATACGTTTAACGATACCAATCAATCATTTACTGTATTTGCACCAACAAATGCGGCATTTAGTAAAATCCCTTCCGCTGATTTAGATGCCTTATTGGCTGACACCGCTGCACTAACAGGTGTTTTGACTCAACATGTATTAGGCGCTCAAGTTGGAAGTACCGATGCATTTGCAGCCAATGGTAAAATGGTCACTACACTTGCTGATAATATGCTAAGCGTAAACGTGGTAGATTTTACCAGCACCGAAAATACAGCAACAGACAGCGTAGCTTATGATGCAACAAATAATCGTTTAGTAACGGGTATGGCCGATGCAATGCCTGGTAAAACCGTGTATGTATTTGATAACGACTTAGGTGAGGCAATGAGCGTATGTGAAGCAGCTTGTGCAACAACGTGGCCACCCGTGTTAGGCACTGCGGAGTCTATCGAAAATATTCCGGGTTTATCATTGATTGCTCGCTCAGATGGCAGCATGCAAGTCGCTTACCTTGGCCGTCCTTTATATACCTTCTCAGGTGATACGGCAGCTGGTCAGAATAATGGTCAAGCTGTGAACGATATTTGGTGGCAAGTAAGCTTACCGGCTACATCACTACAAGTAGCTGGCAGCAATGTAACAACCACTGATATTTACACTAGTAATGGCGTTGTACACTTAATTGATACAGTGATCACAACGGCCAAATAACTAAATTTTACTGTGAGATAAGCCAGGAGTGATGCTATTTGATCCTGGCTTTTTTTATATAAAAATAGGCTTACTTATTACTACTTTGAGAGCTTGTTGGGTAGCCAAACAACACGTTTAACTTGGCTTTTAACCCTTTAGCTTGGTAAGTACTTTTAAATAAATACAGCCACTGATGAAAGGTGATTTTGATTGGGTTATTACTGTTTAATTGACCAATAATGCCGTATTTACAGGGCTTGTTTTCATCCTCTTCTACATAAGTGCCAAATAATTTATCCCAAATAATTAAAACGCCAGCGAAGTTTTTATCTAAGTAGCCATTATTTATAGCGTGGTGCACCCGATGATGCGATGGGGTATTAAATAATGCTTCAAACCAACCGAGCTTTTTTACCACTTGCGTGTGTACAAAAAATTGATAAGCCAAATTAAGTGCCACCACCGCAAAAACAATCACAGGCTCAAAGCCTATTAATATCATCGGCAACCAAAATAGCCACATTCCCGCCAGCGGATACATTAAACTTTGCCTAAATGCCGTGGTAAAGTTCATTTTAGTAGAACTATGATGCACTACATGAGCGGCCCATAACCAATGAATATGATGTGATGCACGATGAAACCAATAGTATAAAAAGTCTTGCAGTAAAAAAGCGCCTAATACAGTAAATAGCGTCAATTCAATATCAAATAGCCGAAACTGATACAACCAATAAAAAAACGGCATTAATAATAATAACGCAATGGCATCAGCGCCTTGATGTAATAAAGCAAGTAACGCGTTGGCTAAGCTGTCTTTTATATCGTAGTAACGTCTAAATTTTATAAACTCAACCCCTACAAACAGCAAAAAAATAGGGCTCAGTGCCAATAAAATAATTTCAATGCTCATGATGTTTCTCCTGAAAATAGCTGGCTATTTTTTTAAGTGCTTGGCTAACATCTTTTTTTATAAAAAAAGCCAGTATAAAATTGGGTAACCACAAAGGCGCAATGCAACGAATATGGTAGCTGATCTCGGTGAGTGATGGCTGAGCATTATTGGCTTTTAAGTAAATATCACCACGGTGCTGTGCAACGGGTTTATCCCCTAAAATACGGTAACTAATGTGGCTATTATCGGCCGTTATTATTTGCTCTTTAAATGTTGTACCTTGCATTTTTATTTGTCTAATAGTGCCTTTTCCACCACTTATTTCACCCGAGTCTTGCGGTGTTAACACTTCAAACTGCGCATTAAAAAAGCGCCCCAAATCAGCATGCGCTAATAATAAGATGCATAATTGTTCAGGTGTTGCTGCCACACTATGTTTAACGTTTATCTCAATCATTGTGTGCCCCATATTATTTTTATAGATCTCTAGCATATAAAAATATTGCATGGCAAACTTGCGATTAGATGACTATTTTTTAGCTTTAGGCGACAAATGAAAACCTTAGCCGATCATTACTTTTCTAGCTGTTTGGATTATCTTCAAAGCACAGGATTAGATAGCCAAGAGATACTAACTGCCATTGAATTTGATGAATATACAAATAAGCAAACACAACAATTAGCGCCTCGTATTAGCTTAAAAAGCTATAATGCGCTGCTTAGTTATGCACAGCAAACGCTAAATGACTCCTTATTCGGGTTTGAATTAGGAAAACAAATACGTACCGCTGATTTTGGTGTACTTGGGTATTTAATTGAATCGAGTACTAATCTAGCCAGTGCCATTACTGCACTACTGAGTTACGACAGCCTAGTGGCTAACATAGGGCGTGCTGAGTTTGAACAGCAACAAACACTTTGCAAGGTAACTTGGTTAGCAGACCCACAGTGCAGTCCACAGGCCGTATTACGAAATATGACCGCGTGGGTAAGTGTTATACGCCAACTGCTTAATCCTCAGCTTTCGCCTAGTTGCGTTTATTTTACAGCACATTTTTCAGACAGTGAGTTACAACAATTAGCGCAATGGTTTAATTGCCCAGTAAAAGCTGGCGCTAACTTTAATCAAGTAGAGTTTCCAAGTAGTTACTTAACCCTTCCTTTTAAAACCGATAACTCCCAGATTAACGCTGTGCTAAAGCAAATGTCAGAGCAACAGCTATCCCAGTTTAAAAGTCAGCAATTATTAACAGAAAAAATTAATCATATTTTAATGGCTAAATACGATTTGCAGGACTGCTCACTGATCAGAACGGCTAGTGCTTTAAATATGACCCCGCGCACAGTGCAACGTCATCTAAAGCAAGAAAACACCAATTTTGCCGCGCTTCTTGAGCAAGAGCAAAAACGCCGTTTGTTAACATATATTCCTCATTATTCGCTAAGCAGTATTGCAACTATGTTGGGGTTTAATGATCAAAGCTCTTTTAATCGCGCCTTTAAGCGCTGGTATCAATGCTCACCTCGTCAATTTATAAAAAACAATAATTAAACAATTTGATTACCTAAAACACACATTTAACGTGTACCTTTTTATTGATTTTATTTACACTAGCCTCATGTATTGCTTTAAAGACAATTATTTATGCGTTTGCGTATGATGTTAACTGTTTTTGTATTGGTTTTTTATAGTGCGGTCTGTCACGCAAACCCGGTTACCTTCTTCTCTTCACTTTGCAGCAAGTAAGCAGCTTAACCCGCAAACAGCGAAAATTATTACTGATAGATTAAACGCGATAAAAGAAAGCGGTGAATACCAACAAATTTTAAATAAATGGCAGCTCCCTATTCCAACGCGCCTTTAGTCTTGAGTAGGTAAAACGCCTTGCGTTAAGTAATTTTTCAATGAAGTAAATAAAGGTGAAGGTAAGTTATTAATATCGCACCAACGCCACTGTAAACATTTGTTAGGCTCTTTATTCACAGGCTCGCCACCTTCATACTTTGCCCGTACATATAAAGTAATATAGTGCTTGTTCTCGGCGCTAAAAATATCGTTGGTAAAATCGAGTTTACGAATATTAGTAACAGTAAGCCCTGTCTCTTCTGCTACTTCGCGCACTGCACATTGCTCAACCGTTTCACCAAATTCTAAATGCCCCCCAGGGGTTGCCCAGGTATTTGCACCATGTGCGCCTATTCGCTCACCGAGTAAAATTTTATTATCATGCATTACTATCACTGCAACGCCTACTCTGACAACTTGATTCATTATTACCACATTAAATAGTTCATCATTTTTATATGTTACCTCATTTAAGTCATCAAACTAGTTGTTAGTTCGTTATAAACCATAGCGTTAGCTAAAAACCAAACAACTCGTTCATTATTTAACCGACCATAGTCGAATATCACTCCTGATAAAAAGCGCTTAGTTTTAAATAAAGTTATATTAAATTTTGCTCAGGAGCCTTTATGTCAGGTGAATACAAACAACATTACAACGAGTTTAAACAAAACCCGGCAGCGTTTTGGTTATCGCAAAGTAAACGTCTCCCTTGGTACCAGGCTCCCGAAACAGCTTACACACAAGATGAAAACGGTTTATATCACTGGTATGCCGATGGCCAACTTAATAGCTGCTTTTTAGCGGTAGATCAGCATGTTATTGCCGGCCATGGTGATGAAACAGCGTTAATTTATGACTCACCCGTAACCAATACCGCGCGCAGCTACAGTTACTTTGAACTGCAACAAGAAGTCGCTAAATTCGCAGGAGTAATGCAGTCTTTAGGCGTAACAAAAGGCGACCGCGTGGTTATTTATATGCCCATGATCCCCGAGGCTGTAATTGGCATGTTAGCCTGCGCCCGCATCGGCGCTATTCATTCGGTCGTTTTTGGCGGGTTTGCAGCGCATGAGCTTGCCGTAAGAATTGATGACGCCAAGCCTAAGTTAGTACTCAGTGCTTCTTGCGGTGTGGAAGTGAATACCGTAATTGAATACAAAGAGTTACTTGATAACGCGCTCGAATCAGCCTCGTATAAAGTAGAAAATTGTATAATTTATCAGCGTGAGCAAGTAACTGCACCACTTATGCCTGAGCGTGATATTGACTGGGCTGTTGCAATGCAAACAGCTACTGGCGTTGATCCCATTCCGGTAAGTGGCGATCACCCGCTTTATATTTTATACACGTCAGGCACAACGGGTACTCCCAAGGGGGTTGTTCGTGAAAATGGCGGCCATGCCGTGGCCATGCATTACAGCATGGAAACCGTATACGGAATGAAACCCGGTGACGTGTTTTGGACCGCTTCGGATATTGGTTGGGTTGTAGGCCATTCGTACATAGTGTATGCACCGCTTATGTACCGCTGCGCCACTATTTTATTTGAAGGTAAACCAGTTAGAACCCCAGATGCCAGTGCATTTTGGCGAGTGGTTGAACAGTATAAAGTAACGGCTTTATTTAGCGCACCAACGGCCTTTAGAGCGATAAAAAAAGAAGATCCCAATGCCGATGGGTTTAAACAATACGATACTTCAAGTCTGAAACGCTTGTTTTTAGCAGGCGAGCGCTTAGATCCTCCCACCTACGATTGGCTCAAAGAAAAAACAGGCCTACCTGTGCTTGATCATTGGTGGCAAACAGAAACTGGTTGGGCGATAGCCTGTAATCCTGTCGGCATTGAGCACCTACCTACAAAAGCAGGCAGTTCAACGGTTGCGACTCCTGGGTTTGACGTACGTATTTTAGATATGAATGGTGACGAATGCGCCCCCAATGAACAAGGTGCAGTCGTTATTAAACTGCCCTTACCGCCAGGATGTTTACCCACTATTTGGCAAAATACCGAGCGCTTTAAAGCCGGTTATTTAAGTGAATATGATGGCTATTATCTTTCTGGCGACGGCGGTTATATTGATGATGAAGGCTACCTATTTATTATGGGCCGCACCGATGATGTTATTAATGTAGCGGGACATCGTTTATCAACCGGTGAAATGGAAGAAATTGTAGCCGCTCATCCCGCGGTTGCTGAATGTGCCGTATTTGGTGTTAATGATGCGCTCAAGGGTCAAAACCCCATGGCCATGGTGGTATTAAAAAATGATTTTCATGGATCGCATAAAGAAGTAGAGCAGCAATTGGTGCAAACCGTGCGTAATCAAATCGGCGCTATTGCGTGTCTTAAAAATATTATGTGTGTAGAGCGCTTACCAAAAACACGCTCAGGTAAAATTTTACGCAAAAACTTACGTCAACTTATTGATGGTGAAGAACTGCAAATTCCATCAACCATTGACGATCCGAGTATTTTTGAGGAGTTAACTCTGCAACTTGCTGAAAATAAAATATAAATATTATTTTTAAAAAGTCTATTTAAGCGCGGCTTAAATAGACTTTTCTCGCCCCATCTGCTTAAATAGATTTCATTAAATAGATGAAACTCACGCAAATAAATCTCTTGGGAATATAAATGACTGAAATACGATCGCAGCTGCGAGAATTTTTACTGCAATGGTTTAGTCTTTATTTTCCTGGGAGTGCGCATTTATGGTACAACATATTAGTACTGTGCTGGGTTGGCTTATTTGCGCTCATATTGCACCTAATCTTAAGGTCAGTTTCAAAACGACTACTTAAAGGCCGCTTTAGTGATAAAGTTGTTCAAACCGATACCCACACGCCTGCCGACTTAGCGCTTAAATTAACACGTAATATTTCCTTTGTTTTACAAGGTGCTGTGGTTGTTATACAAGCTAGGCTCTGGGTTCCAGAAGGAACGGCTTTTTTACATATCATTGAGATGTTTACTGATCAGTGGATCATTTTATTTGCACTGCTCTCGCTGTTTTCTATGCTCAATATTTTTCAAGCAATATCTGACAGGCAACCCATTGCAGCTCACTTCCCATTACGTGGTTTTTTACAAACAATTAAACTGATCGCCAGCGTATTAACCGGTATTTTAGCGATTTCATTATTAATGAATAAATCCCCGTTAATATTACTCAGTGGTTTAGGTGCGCTATCGGCTGTACTGCTACTGGTGTTTAAAGACGCTATTTTAGGGCTGGTGGCCGGTATTCAGCTTTCAGCAAACAATATGCTTGCGGTTGGTGATTGGTTAGAAATGCCCAAATACGGCGCAGATGGCGATGTGATTGATATAGCCTTGACCACAGTTAAAGTAAGAAATTGGGATAAAACCATTACCACTATTCCAACCTATGCGCTAATTTCTGACTCATTTAAAAACTGGCGCGGTATGTCAGAATCCGGTGGCAGGCGCATAAAACGGAGTATCCATATAGAAATGAGCAGTGTGCGCTTTTTAGATGAACAAGAAATCACCGCGCTGAAAAAAGCAGATTTATTAAGTCACTACCTCGAAATTACCCTACCGGCTATTAACGAGCAAAATACCACGAAAAAAATAGATATGAGCTGTACGTTAAATGGTCGTCGGCTCACTAACGTTGGCACATTTCGTCATTATTTAGTCGCGCTATTAAAACAGCATCCACATATTCATCAGGCAATGACACTGATGGTAAGGCAGCTAGAGCCAACTAAAAATGGCTTACCCATTGAGATTTATGCATTTACCAATACAACTAATTGGGGTGAGTATGAAAATATTCAGTCAGATATATTTGACCATATATTAGCGATATTACCCGCCTTTTCGTTACGTGCCCATGAGGCACCAACAGGGAACGATATTCGTCAACTAATTAAATAATCACTAAATCCGTTTTAATTGTGCTATTAACCACTGGTGAATATCGCTGTTATTTGAACGTGGATGCCACGCTGCAATCACCTTAAATGGCGGTGGTAATAATTCAACTTCAAGCTGTTTCACTTTGGCGTTTGGCAGTAAACGCGATGGGTAAAAAGCAATTAAGTCAGTACTGCAAAGCAAATCGGGGACAAATGAAAAGCCAGGCACTGACATAACTATATTGCGCGCATAGCCCTTATCAGCAAACCATTGGTCGTGAGAGCCTCTTAAGTTAGCACGTGACGCTGAAACCACTAATTGAGGGTGTGCCGCCACTTCAGCAAGGCTCAACGTCGATGAAGAAAACACCGTGTCTTTCCCCGCAATACAAATATGTTGTTCTTCAAATAATGTGTCATAGATTAAGTTTGTAGGGATAAATTCAGGAAAACTAATTAATAAATCCAGCTCTCCTGCACTTATTAATTGATTAACATTATCAGAGGCAAAGTCACGAATAATCAGCTTTAATCCTGGCGCTTCGCGTCTTGTTATTTCTAATAATTGTGGCAAAAGAGCTGCTATAGCGTAATCAGTCGCACTTATTGTAAATACGCCCTTGTAACTACTTGGGGTAAATTGTTTAGGTATTAATAACGCTTCTACCTGAGTTAATATTTGATTAATGGGCTTCTCTAGTGCAATTGCTTTAGGTGTTGCAACCATTGTATTGCCTTGGCGAATAAAAAGCCGATCGTCAAATAAGTCACGCAATTTTCGCAGCTGCTCACTAATAGCCTGCTGGGTTAAGCCCATTTTGCGGGCCACATCCGACACATTTTTTAGTTTAAGTAATGCACTCAATATTCGTAATTGTTTTATATCAAGCCGAGATATACCATTCATAATTGTATCTTAAACAAAAAAACATTGTTTCAAATTGTACCTTTTAATCCCTATGCTCACCAGCATTGTAATTGGCGCTAAACAGCATTATTAATTTAAAAGGTATTAAAATGAGTCAACCAAGTAAGAATATCGACAGTCTATTTTCATCAATCAATTTAGGCCCATACACACTTAAAAACCGTATTGTAATGCCGCCACTTACACGCTCACGCAGCACAGTTCCTGGCAATATCCCCAACGAGGTGATGGCCACATATTATGCACAGCGTGCTAGTGCCGGTTTTATGGTTACCGAAGGCACTCAAATTGAACCAAGAGGACAAGGGTATGCTTGGACACCAGGCATTCATTCTAATCAACAAATAGCTGGTTGGAAAAAAGTAACTGATGCAGTACATGCAGAAGGTGGAATTATTTTTGCCCAGCTTTGGCACGTTGGCCGCGTTTCACATACCAGCTTACAGCCTAATGAAGCCAAACCTATTGCCCCCTCAGCTCTAACAGCTGATAGCGTTAAAGTCTTTATTGAAACAGGACCGGCTCAAGGCGCTTTAGCCAACCCAAGTGAACCACAAGCTTTAACAACCGATGAAGTAAAAGAGCTTGTTGGCATGTATGCACAAGCTGCCCGTAATGCGCTAGAAGCGGGGTTTGATGGCGTAGAACTGCATTGTGCTAATGGGTATTTAGTAAATCAGTTTATTTCTGAGCACACCAATAAACGAGATGATGAATACGGCGGATCTCTTACTAATCGCCTGCGCTTTTTAAAAGAAATTGTCGCGGCAGTAAGTGACGTAGTAGGCCCTGAGCGCTTAGGGGTTAGATTTGCGCCCTTATTTAGCAGTACTGATGAAACCCGTGTTTATTTAGGGTTAGTAGAATCAGACCCACATCATACCTACATTGAAGCGATTAAAGTACTTGAACAAGCCGGTATTGCTTACCTTTCAATTGCAGAAGCTGATTGGGACAATGCTCCTGATTTACCAGAGCTATTTTATCAAGCAGCTAGAGCTGAATTTTCTGGGCGTATTATTTACGCTGGTAAGTACACTGTTGAAAAAGCGGTGGCGATGTTAGCTAAAGGCTACGGTGATTTATTTGCTTTTGGTCGCCCTTTTATTGCAAACCCTGATTTACCAGCGCGCATAAAAAATCAATGGCCATTAAATGATGCCGATGCAGCCACTATGTATGGCGGGACTGAGCAAGGTTACAGTGACTACCCTTACTACAAAAACGATTAATTAATAGGCCATGGATGGCCTTATTCAATGTTTAAACGCTTTTTACATCGTCTCCCACCTTGTTGAATTTAATCTGCTCACTATTTTTACATTTACTAAAATGTCATACATTTGGTTAAAAAATGTCGATAAAAAGCATTAAAATTAGTTTTAAAGTATTGTTTTTAAATAATTAACAAGCATTAAAGTAGTAATATTTTTTATATATCAATACAATAAGCTTTTATTTTTTTAGGCATCGGTCTTTGGAGCATGGGTTGTTAAAATTAGCAGGAGTTAAATCAACTTCTTTGAGTCTTTTAGCTGTGTGTGGATTATTTTTGTTATTAACTCAATTTCAAACCCAATGGCAAAGTAAACTCTCTCTTATTAATAATCTTGTTTATCCATTACTAATTATTACCGCTATATTTGCCACTCAGTTTAATCGAAGTCGAGTCGCTATTTTGTGCGCATTTTGGTTACTTTATTTATGTTCACTTGAGTATGCTTTGCCGTGGTCAAGTTGGCTTAAAGCGCAATCTGATTGGGTTTTACTATGCGCTGCAAGTTTATTAATGTTGTTAGCCGTGATAAAAGATCGCGCACTTTTATCAATACACACTGCGACCCGAACCTTATTAATTATTCTATGTGGCGGCGCAGCGTTTGCGTGGCTGGCACTGAGTCTGCATTTACAAGGGCTATCATTACAACCTTCTGTTTATACTCAACTGCTTCCTTATTTACCCATAGCTTTACCACTGTCGCTCATTGGCAGCTTACTCATTTGGCAAAGCGTAAGAACACATAACCTGACGCAAACGGCGTTACTCATTACTTTTATTGTGTGGTGCCTTAATCAGCAACACATTATTGATTTTCCTTGGTCTGTCATTGCTGTACTTATGGCTTCTCTGTATTTATTAGCGGTGAGTACCGACTCTTATTATTTAGCTTACAGAGACGATTTAACGAGCTTACCAACGCGCCGCGCACTTAATCAGCTTGCTCTATCATTAGGGCGAAAATACACTGTTGCTATGCTCGATATTGACCACTTTAAAAAATTCAACGACACCTATGGCCATGATATTGGCGACCAAGTACTTAAGCTAGTGGCAGCAAAAATGAGTGGCGTTAAAGGGGGTGGCAAGATTTACCGCTATGGCGGAGAGGAATTTACCGTTGTATTTCCAAGAAAAACAGCTGAGCAGTCAATTCCTGAACTCGAAACACTGCGTCAAAATATTGCAACTTACGACATGGTGATCAGAAACCCAAAACGCACAGATAAAAAATCTCGCAAAGGTAAACAGCCAAGCGACAATAAAACGGTGAACGTGACTGTTTCTATTGGCGTAGCACAAAGAACAGCAAAACAAAGCTTTGACGAGGCTTTAAAAAATGCTGATTTAGCGCTTTATAGAGCTAAAAAGAAAGGCAGAAACAACGTAAGCGAATAATGATTTTGTAACGTGGCACGCTAACGTTTAGTTATAGCATGCCCAAAGGCATGCTAACTTTACCTGCAACCTATTGCTTTTCAATCACCGCTTTTAAATTATTTAACGCGGAGACCGAAAAGCCACGGTCGTAAAAGTAAATAATTTTGCCACTCTCATCAAGCAGTATTACGCGGCTGTTATTCGGGTTTTCGTTACCAGTAAATGCTTGAACCTTATCGCCATCTTTGTAAATTGTGATCACCCCACCCCACAACTCTTTTGGGATCCCTTTGCGCATACCGCTATCGATTAAGGTACTAAACATGCGAGGAACCATACCCTGAATAGTGGGCAACTCATAAGCGGTCACATTCACTGCGCTCATATCTAAACCAATAAGCCAACGATCAATATCAAACTGGCTATCTTGTTTATAACCAATTAACAGCAACGTATTGGGGTTGTTAAAGTCCTCAGGAATGGTGAATGACTTTTGCTCTAAGCTTTCTCCCGTCACAGTAGGAAATTGCTTACCAAGTAGTGCTTGGTTTGGGTATTGGGTTGAACACCCACTAACCACTAAAACCATCACCAGTGCCATTATTGCCTTTAACATACCTCTACTCCCTCTTTTAAATAAAAACTAAAGTGAACAAATTAATTTATTACTACGTATTAGGGTTACGATTTTATTTGTAGTTAAGATCTTACTTTCATCTAGTAAACGCCATAAATTAAAGAAAATACAATCATATGGGCTAATTTTTTCAACAATGTGCTCATTCGTTATACTTTAATATTATTACTATATTCATTTTAATTCTATACCATAGCGAAAGCGTATTTTGTTAACGTCTTACAAAGCGTTAAAGTGCCGCGCTAATTCACAGCTATAAAAGAGGGTACTATGTCGCTTGCTGTATTATTAATGTTGGCATTATTTGTCGGTTTGCTGTTCGCGATTTATCTTGTTTCGCAAAAAAGCAGCTCTTTATCTCGTACCGTTTTATTTGGCTTAGTGCTTGGCAGCACCTTTGGCTTAGCCCTACAGTTTTTATTTGCCCACTCTCCAGAGACGATTAAAGAAATACTCAGCTGGGTAAGCGTGGTGGGTAAAGGCTATGTCGGTTTATTAAAAATGATCATCATGCCATTGGTATTAATTTTTATGATTGCCGCAGTGGTAAAGCTCGAAAACCAAGGCTCTTTAGGTAAAATATCATTTATTAGTATTTCTGTTTTACTCTTTACCACAGCAATTGCCGCTTTGGTGGGTATTGCTGTCACCTATGGGTTTGACTTGAGCATTGAAGGATTAGTTTCGGGTACTCGAGAAGCCGCTAGAATGGACACCCTACAAAGCAAAGCTGCGAATGTAGCCGACTTAAGCGTGCCGCAAATGCTACTGAGCTTTATTCCTGAAAACCCCTTTGCGGATTTAAGTAATCAACGTTCAACCTCTATTATTGCCACGGTTATATTTGGTGTCCTTGTTGGTATAGCTGCACGTAAAGTAATGCTGGAAAAAACAGAACTTGCCAGCCCAATTCGTAACGGTGTAAACGCCCTACAAGCTATGGTAATGAGCTTAGTTCGCATGGTGATTGCACTCACTCCTTATGGTGTTGCGGGCCTAATGGCAAGCGTCGTGGCAAACTCTAGCAGTAACGATATTTTAAATTTACTTGCCTTTATTGTTGCCTCGTATGTGGCTATTTTATTAATGTTTGTTGTGCATGGCTTATTGCTTAGCTTTGTGGGTGTAAACCCAAAGCATTATTTTGAAAAAATCTGGCCAGTACTGACCTTTGCATTTAGCTCACGTAGCTCAGCGGCCTCCATTCCTATGAATGTCGATGTGCAAATTAACCAGTTAAAAGTACCACCAGCAATTGCAAACTTATCGGCTTCTTTTGGTGCCACTATTGGTCAAAACGGCTGTGCTGGTATTTATCCTGCGATGCTCGCAATGATGGTTGCGCCAAGTGTGGGGATAGACCCACTTACATTTGAGTTTATTTTACCGTTAATTGGTATTGTAGTTATTAGCTCGTTTGGTATTGCAGGTGTTGGTGGTGGTGCTACCTTCGCAGCGTTGGTTGTATTGCCTACCATGGGATTACCTATAGAGGTTGTGGCTTTACTTATTTCTATTGAACCCTTAATAGATATGGCACGCACTGCGCTCAACGTATCAGGCTCTATGACCTCAGGTGTGATCACCAGCAAATTAATGAAAAATCAATAACACAGATTTTAATCTAATAGCCCAGCCTTGTATCTCTCTGTAATAGATGATTAGCTATCATTTATTACATCGGAAGTTAGTGAGCTTGTAGCCCCGCCCAGTACTTGATACTGAGCCGTAGATTAAGCCCTAGCTTCCAATTCTCAACAAACTGAATGGTATCCAAGCACTCTTAGATTAAGTTGATGCTGTATGTACAAGGGGAGTAAGTAGAGATGATGTTTATTGGTTTTGATATCAGTAAAGATAAAGTTGATTTATGTTGGCTGAGAGATCCAATCACTAATAAAAAGAAAACAAAAGTATTTAAAAATAACCACCTAGCTTTCAAGGAAATTAAGCAGTGGCTTTTAAGTACAACCAAAACTATAGCTGAGGAAATCGTTATCACGGTAGAGCCAACCGGTGTTTACCATGAGCCGTTAATGTACTTTTTATACCAGCAAGGATTCAATATTATTCTCGCTAACCCTAGCAAAGCAAAAAAATATGCTGAGGCTCTAAATGTTGTTCATAAAACAGATAGGTCAGATGCGATAATGCTTGCAAGCTACGGTTATGCTAAGCAATCAACCGTTAACTTCTGGCAACCTGAAGCAAAGGAAATTAGAGAGCTTAAAGCCTTACTGCGTCGACTTGATGCATTGGAGTCCAATAAACAACGAGAGCAGAATCGATTAGAAGCAAGTGAGTTTAATGCGACATCTGAGCGAGTCACTCAATCATTAAAAGAAACGATTAACTTTCTAGATGATGAGATAAAAAAACTTAAGTCAGATATTGATAGTCACATAAATAGCTTTCCTGACTTAAAGAAGAATAGAACGTTACTAGAAACAATCCCCGGTATTGGGCCTGTTATGTCTCGAGAGCTGACGTATATATTCGCCGCTAAAAATTTCAGCAGAGCTAAGCAAGCTGCTGCCTACTGTGGCTTAATACCGCGGCTGCATGAGTCTGGGAAAATGAAGGGCCGTACAACTATGAGCAAGCTAGGGCCCTCAAAAATAAGAAGTAAACTTTATATGGCAGCAGTAGTCGCTGGGCAGTGGAATTATAAGATACAACAGCAAAAAATAGCCTTGCTGAATAATGGCAAAACGTCGATGCAAATCATTGGCGCCAATATGCGTAAACTCATTCATATATGTTTTGGTGTAATAAAAAATCAAGAAGCGTTTAAGCTCCAAGAAAGTTAAATACGATCTTGAAGCCTATAAAGAGAGATGGTATCTACGCTGGGCTTTTTTACGTCTGCCACTTTCAATGCTCTTTAGTGATTTGTTTATTTAATCATTTAACTTTAATAAATCATTTTTATAGATTGTATCAATCGGTTTATTTCGCACACGGTTTTTAGCCCCTCTACTATACTATTCGCACTGCTTAGTCATTCAAGCTTGGTAAACAACAACTTGAATGGAGTAAAAGCTCACTAATTTTTAAATTATTAGATTCTATTTTTAATAATACTAATACGCTTTGTATATAACGAAATTCGTTAACTTTAAGGAAGCTGACAATGAAAAACCGATCATTTACTAAAAAAGCACTTGTTGGATTTATAAGTATGGCACTTATGTCTGGCTCTGCTTTTAGCCAAGAAAAACCACAAATGTCTAAGCCACAAGGTGCTGTTGGCATGGGTGAGGCTAAAATGGGCGCAACCAGAACAAACCAATTTTGGTGGCCAGATCAACTAAATCTATCTCCTCTTCGTGATCATGATCTACGTTCAAACCCTTATGGTGCAGACTTTAATTATGCAGAGGCATTTAACAGCCTAGATTTAGACACAGTAAAAAGTGATATTGACGCCCTACTTACGCAATCTCAAGACTGGTGGCCAGCGGATTTTGGTAACTATGGCCCATTTTTTATTCGTATGACATGGCACAGCGCAGGCACCTACCGTACGCTTGATGGCCGTGGTGGCGCAGGCGGTGGTCAACAACGTTTTGAACCGCTTAACAGCTGGCCAGATAACGTAAGCTTGGATAAAGCGCGCCGTTTACTTTGGCCAATTAAACAAAAATACGGAGAAGCACTTTCATGGTCAGACTTAATCGTATTAGCAGGTAACGTTGCTCTAGAAAACATGGGATTTGAAACCTATGGTTTTGCCGGCGGGCGAACTGACGACTGGGAACCAGACATGGTTTACTGGGGTCCAGAAGTAGAAATGCTTGCCAGCGACCGTGAAGATGCTAGCGGCAAATTAGAACGCCCATTAGGTGCAACGCACATGGGTTTAATTTACGTAAATCCTGAAGGCCCTAAAGGGGTTCCTGATCCAATCGGTTCAGCTAAAAATATTCGTGTTGCATTTTCTCGCATGGCGATGAACGATGAAGAAACACTGGCACTTATCGCCGGTGGTCACACCTTTGGTAAAATGCATGGTGCGCACAAACCTAAAGACTGTGTAGGTGCAGAGCCTGCTGCAGCCGGTATTGAAGAGCAAGGTTTAGGCTGGAAAAACAAATGTGGTAAAGGCCACTCTGAAGATACCGTATCTAGTGGTTTAGAAGGCGCATGGACACAAGCACCTACCCGCTGGTCATCACTTTACTTAAGCAACCTGCTTAACTTTGAGTGGAAACAAACTCGCAGCCCTGCAGGTGCCATTCAGTGGATCCCAACGGATGAATCGTTACACAACGCTGTACCTGACGCTCATATCAAGGGTAAGTTTAACGCACCGGTAATGACTACGGCCGACTTAGCATTAAAATTTGACCCAGAGTATCGCAAAATTGCTGAGCGCTTTTTAAATGACCCTAAAGAGTATCAACTGGCCTTTGCTAAAGCATGGTACAAATTGACTCACCGAGATATGGGACCACCACGTAACTTTTTAGGGAAAGAAGTTCCTAATGAAGACTTAATTTGGCAAGACCCAATTTCAGCAGAGACTAAATCAAACATTGATGCTGGTGCTGTGAAAAAGCTTAAAGCCGCTATTTTAGACTCAAACTTAAGTGTACCTGAGTTAGTACGTGTAGCCTGGGCTTCGGCTGCAAGTTACCGTGACTCTGATATGCGAGGCGGTGCCAACGGTGCACGCATTGCGCTTGCTCCACAAAAGGATTGGGCGGTAAATAATCCGGCCGAAACCGCAAAAGTACTTAACGTATTAAAAGCGATTCAAGCCGACTTTAATGATAGTTTCTTTAGCAAAAGCCAAGTGTCACTAGCCGACCTGATTGTGTTAGGTGGTAATGCAGCGATTGAAAAAGCAGCGAAAGATGCAGGTTACACAGTAGATGTACCGTTTAATGCTGGCCGTGGCGATGCTACGCAAGCGCAAACTGACGTTAATGCATTTAGTTTATTAGAGCTGCCTGCCGATGGCTTTAGAAACTACTTTGATGCAGAAAAAAGCTATAAGTCGCCAACTGAAATGCTAATAGATAAAGCCGATCAGCTTGACCTAACCGTGCCAGAAATGACCGTGTTAGTAGGCGGCTTACGTTCGCTTGATGCAAACTACAAAGGCACTGACTACGGCGTATTTACTGACAAGCCAGGCACTCTAAATAACGACTTCTTTGTTAATTTATTAGATATGTCGACGGTTTGGAAAAAGTCATCAGATGCGGGTATTTATCAAGGCTTTGATCGTCAATCAGGTGAGCAAAAGTACACAGCCACTTCAGTTGATCTGATTTTTGGTTCAAATTCAGAATTGCGTGCAGTTGCCGAAGTATATGCCTTTGATACATCAAAGCAAAAGTTTGTAGAAGACTTTGTTGCGGCATGGACTAAAGTAATGAACTTAGACCGTTAATAACCATTAAGTAATACAACCATAGCGCTGCAATTAATTGCAGCGCTTTTTTATTAAGCTACTTTAAAGCAACCACTCGCTCGCGCAAATCATCGGCATTAACCTTCTGTGCAGCCACCATTTCACCAATGGTGACACTGACCAACGACCACTTTGGTCTAGGCAATCGCCACTTTGTTTTTCGACTAAAAATACTGCCCCATAGTCCATCTAAATGAACAGGAATAACAGGCACCGGTGTGCGCTGAATTATTTTTTCAATGCCACGGCGAAATACATCAACTTCGCCATCTCCACTGAGCTTGCCTTCAGGAAAAATTCCCACCAGCTCTCCACGCTCTAGTGCCTGAGCGATATCGTCAAAGGCTTTATTAAACGCCTTAGGATTTGCTTTTTCGCTATCAATTGGAATGGCTTTGGCCATTTTAAACAACCAATTAAGTGCTGGTGAATAATAAATAGGGGCAAACACGACAAACCGAATTGGCCTAGGTGACGCGGCTAAAATAAACATCCAATCAACAAAGCTAACATGGTTACTCACCACCACGGCAGCCCCATTATCGGGCATATTAAGCGTTCCCTTAGTGCGTACTCGATACATGCAAATCGCTAAAATGTAGATAATAAAACGTAAGAAAAACTCAGGCACTTTGCTATATATGTACAGCGATATCAGTAAATTAAGACCTGCTAATAACAACAGTAATTGTGAAATCTCCCAGTGTAAAAGCGTTAGGGTAACAATACTTAAAACAGCGCTGCCCACCATAAATAAGGCGTTTAGTACATTATTGGCAGCAATCACTCGTGAACGGCTATCTGGGTGAGTACGCTGCTGAATAAGTGCATACAGTGGCACCGTATAAAAACCCGCCGCTATACCAATACCAGCCATCCAAATAAAGTGCCAGAGCATATCGCCGGTATTAATCACTTGTTCAAGGGTAAGCAGCGATTCATTAGTTTGGCGATAAAACTCAATGCTTGGTTCTTGGCTTAATAAATATAAAAACAAGCTAATTAAAAGCGCCCCAAAAGGCACAATGCCTAACTCAATACGTGAGCGCGATAGCTTCTCACAAAGTAAAGACCCCAATGCAATACTCAACGAAAACACCACTAAAGCTGAGGTAACCACCAGCTCATCGCCTCCCATTACATGTTTTACATAGTTAGGGAGCGCGGTTAATATCACTGCACCAATCAGCCAAAACCAGCTGATCCCCAATACTGATTTACCCACTGACTCGGTTTGTGCGTTAAGCACATTAAATACACTTTTGGTCGAGGAAATAGGATTAAGCGATACCTTTAAATTAGCATCATTCGCAGCACTTTTTGGTATAAAACGACTACTCAAATAACCAATAACCGCCAAGCTCACTATCGCGATACTGATATAAACAGGGCCTGCAGCTTGGGTTATATAATAAGTGCCAAATACGGTGCCCAATAAAATAGCCACAAAGGTGCCAGATTCAACTAACCCATTAGCTTTGGTTAATTCATGAGGAGCCACATGCTGCGGTAAAATAGAGTATTTAAGTGGCCCAAAAAAAGTGCTTTGTAAACCCATTAAAAACACAGTACCTAACATTAACCAAACCTGCTCGGTTAAAATAGATACCACGCCCACCAGCATTATTGGAATTTCGCAAAACTTTACGATGCTGATCAACTTTGATTTTTCCAACTTTTCTGCAATTTGACCAGCCATGCCTGAAAATAAAAAGAATGGCAAAATAAATAATCCCGCAGCCACGTTAGAATAAAAAGCACCATCGGCCACCGTAGCAGCCTGAAAAATTAAAATAAGGAGGATTGATTGCTTGTAAACATTGTCATTTAAAGCGGAGAAAAACTGTGTCACAAACAGAGGTAAAAACCGTTTACTGCTCAGTAAAGCTCCTTGATATTGTTGTTTATTTTCCTTCATTACGGTCTCTTAAAATTAGCTACAGCGTTTAGATTACCACTGTGTAAAAGAAATACGAACCCACTTTTTTAAGTACGTGCTCAAAAATATACCTAATCGCTAACACGCAATAAAAACGATTAACAAATAAACAATGCAACTAAATCTTGCGTATAAGTTGTTTATGAGTTGTAAATAAAACATCTATGTTCTAAAACTAAAAGGTGACTAAAAAAGGAGAATCTTCATGCCAACTACAAACACAATAGACAAAGACACCAAATTCGCACGTTGTTTAGAGTGCAACAAAGTAAATACATTTGCCGCTTTTCATTGGCTTTCGTTAGCGTTTAAGGATATGGCGCGCGCGCCCATGCTGAGCTTAATTTACGGTTTAATCTTCACACTTATTCCCGTAGCGATTGTTTACTCTGTTGTACTTACCGACAGCCACCTTGCCATACTGCCAGCCACGGTTGCATTTGCCTTAATAGGTCCTGTGTTTGCGGTTGGTTTGTACGATGTGGCTTGGGAGCTTGAAAAAGGCCATAAACCTACTTTAAGCCATTCATTCAAATCGATGTTTCGTAACCCTGTAGGTGAGTGGGGTTTTGCCGTGTTACTTATGGTAATTATGATTATTTGGATGCGCTTAGCCGCAATTGTTCATGCATTGTACCCAAGCCATGCAAACCCAACATTTGAAGAGCTTTCGGCGTTTTTAACCATAGGCAGTATTATTGGCGGTATTTTACTGGTTAGTGTGTTTTCAATTTCTGCATTTACGCCGCAAATTATGATGGAAAGACGTGTTGATATTATGACTGCTGTCGTTTCTTCAATCCACGCAGTTAAAGAAAACTTTGCAGCCATGGTAGTATGGTCAATTTGTATATTTGTACTGGTAGCGTTGGGCTTTGCTGCAGGTGCCGCCGGATTTATTATTATTATGCCACTACTTAGTTACGCTAGTTGGCATGGATACATTGCTGTTATTAAAACAAAAACACCACGTGGTTATGAATAATATTTACCTGTAGTTTTATCACTTAATTAAATGCTTTTTGGCATTTAATTAAGTGTTGCCTCTTCTCTCTCAGTTTATAAAATCCGTAAAAACCTTGATCTGAATAAGGTGCAAAGCTTAAAAATAGCGCTAATATAAGCTGATACACCACAGATAATATAAAGGAATAAACATGAGTCAAAACGTTGCAGACTTAATGACACCTAACCCATTCTCAGTGAATATAAAAAGTACTTTGCACGACGCACATAATTTAATGAAAGAAAAAAATGTTCGTCACATTCCCGTCATCGACGAAGATGGCGCATTTGTTGGCATGCTTACGCAAAAAATTATGGTCGCCAAAGTAATGGGGATCATGGCAACGTTTGGTGCTAATGCATTACAACGCAAAGAAAAACTCACAAAAGTAGAAGATATTATGGTGAGTGATTTTATCAGTGTAACGCCAGAGCAGCCGCTATCAGATGTCGTTAAATTTTTTGTAGATAATCGCCATGGCTGTATGCCTGTGGTTAGCGAGCAAGGTCAATTGGTGGGTATTTTAACCTCTTCTGATTTTGTGCGCTTAGCTGCGGCGCTATTATCTTAACTTAATAGCACAATAAAAAACCTGCGTTTTGAATTTACCCAAAGCGCAGCTATTTTTATAAACAAATGCCTACCCAGAAGCCTCTTCGTATATAGCTAAGCCACTAACAGCCTGTTATGGTAAACAGCTCTACTTTCAGCAGTTATTACTAAAAGGTAATTTGTTATATGGCTAATCAATTAAATGTATTAGGAACTCGCCTACAACTATGTTGTGGCAATGGCGGCTATACTCGCGAAGGGTTTTGCTATGTGCCAGATTCAGACTTTGGTAATCACAGTGTGTGCGCCATTATGACCGACGAATTTTTGCAATTTTCTAAGGCGCAAGGTAACGATTTAATTAGCCCTAATCCTTTATATGATTTTGCGGGCTTAAAAGCTGGCGATAAGTGGTGCTTATGTGCGATTCGTTGGTATCATGCCATTGCTGCAAATGTTGCTCCTCCTGTTGTTCTTGAAGCAACAAACCAAAAAGCGCTAGATATTATTCCCCTTGAAGTATTAAAAGCACATCAATATACCGGGTAATGATTTGAGCGCTCAGCTTGCAATATTAAAGTATTATAACCACCCTTTTTGTTTAAAAAATAAATAAGGGGCAAAGCCCGACAGTAACATAATGCCAATTGCAAATGGATAACCCCATTCCCATTGTAGCTCAGGCATTATATTAAAATTCATACCATACACACTAGCCACTACTGTAGGCGGTAAGAAAACTACTGAGGCAATAGAAAAGGTTTTAATAATTTGATTTTGTTCAATATTAATAAAGCCTTGTGTTGAATCCATCAAAAAGTTCACCTTGTCGAATAAAAAGGTACAGTGCGACATTAAAGTTTCTATATCGAGTACAATTTCTCTAAGAGATTCGCGCTCGTCATTTTGCGCGCCTATACGGCGTATTAAAAACGAAATATTGCGTCGCGTATCCATTAAACATAAACGCACCTTACCATTAGCATCTTCTAAGCGAGCTATACGACCAACCGCCTCTTCTAAGTCTGAGTTATCTTCTTCAAGTACATAAGCACTGAGCCTCTCTAATTGATGATGCATGTCTTCGAGCATATCCGCGTGGTTTTCAACTTTTTGATCAAATAAAGTGATTAATAATTGTTTTGCTGTATCGCATGCCACCTGACCTTTGCGCGCTCTTAAGCGCAGCAGTCTAAAATCAGCCAATTCCTCATCACGAATAGTAAGTAAGCAATTGTTTTGCAACAAACAAGCTACCGTTACAGTATTAAATCGCCCTTCATTAGGTGACATAAACAATGCATGCACATGTAAACCTTCATTATCGATAAAGCACCTAGACGACGTTTCAATCTCTTCTACATCGACCGAATCTGGAAAAGTTATATTGAGCGTTTTTGCAAGCGCATTTTGCTCCTGCGGTGTTGGATTAATAGTATCAATCCAATGTGCATTCTTTATGGATACTTCAACAGGGGTATCAGGTAAAGGCGCTAACTCTTTGATCACTCCTTGCTCGATGGAAAAAAACCTCAACATACACTTCTCCTTTAATGAATCTTTAAGTTGAGTATATGTAACAGGACATTAATCAACAATGATAATACCTTCATTATAACCACTATAAAGGGCACGCTATTCGCTAACACTTTAAAGTACTGCTGTTTTGCAGAATTTACAAAAAAGTGCATATTTTTCATATGCACTTAATCTTACTGCTTTATCAAGTTCTATAAATAAAAATTAAACTGCTATTTTTCAGTTAGTTAAAACCATATCACTATCGGCATGACGATTGCTTCTATAAATACAAGAGGTGTTCGTTATCGCAATTTAAATACTCACTAGAGTAAAGCGAGCACTATTTTTGAAATAGTAGGAGGAATCATGAGTAACAGTAATAATGCAAATAAAGTCGCTGAATTTACCGCTCCCGGTGTAAAAAACGAATCAGCAAATAAAGCAATATCTGTACTAGAAAATCGCATGGTAGCGCTAATTGATTTACAGCTAACTTTAAAACATATTCATTGGAATGTAGTAGGTCCAAACTTTATTGGCGTACATGAAATGCTAGACCCACAAGTAGAAACCGTCCGTGAAATGACCGACACCATAGCAGAACGTATTGCCACTTTAGGCGGCGTCCCAGTTGGCACACCAAAATCGATTGTTGAGCGTCGTACATGGGAAGATTACGCCATAGGTAAAGGCTTAGTAACTGAACATTTAGCCGCATTAGACAAAGTATATAATGGCGTTAACGGTGATCACCGTAAAGCCATAGAATCACTTGCTGAGCTTGATCCGGTATCTGAAGATATGATCATTGCGCAACTTGCAGAGCTTGAGCAATATCAATGGTTTGTTCGCGCCCACATAGAATCATCTACTGGTCAATTGAAAAGCTAATTTTTAAAGCAGTCATTTGACTTACAAAGCCCAGTAACTTGCTGGGCTTTTTTGTTTTTAAACTATATTCCTCTTATTAATACACTAGAAATCCCCCTATTTAGCGCATATAACACGTTTAGTTACTATACTTATTATTAAAGAGAACTTACTATCGACTCCTAATTATTAGCAGGGAATTTGAAGTGTTGTCGCGTCTATATAGCTTTATGCCAGGTTTACACACCTTATTTAATTATCAACGCCAATGGTTTGCTGATGATGTGAGGGCGGCATTATCGGTTGCAGCCGTTGCTTTACCTGTTGCTATAGCTTATGCGCAACTTACAGGCGTTAATGCTGCAGTTGGCCTGTATTCTTGCGTATTACCTATGATGCTTTATGCACTTTTTGGTACCTCTAAACAGCTTATTATTGGCCCTGATGCCGCAACATGTGCGGTTATTGCTGCAGTTGTTACTCCACTCGCTGCAGGCGATAGCTTTAAACATTGGCAATTAGTGATCACCATGACCGCAATGACCGGTTTTTGGTGCTTTATTGCCAGCCGCTTTAAGCTAGGTGTATTAGCCGACTTTTTATCTAAACCAATTTTAATGGGGTTATTAAACGGTGTGGCTATTACCATTATTGTTGGTCAGTTTTCTAAAGTATTTGGCTTTACCTTTGATGAGCGCTACTTGCTTGAGCGTTTAGGTGGCGTCCCTACGTATTTATCGCAAACTCATATTCCCACCTTGTTAATGGCTTTATTTACCCTCGGCGTTTACTTTGTGTTAAAGCGCTTAAAACCTACATGGCCAGCCTCTATGTTTGCCATTGCACTAGGTGCGGTATTCGTTTGGTTGTTTAATTTAGAGCAGTTTGAAATAAAAACCATAGGCACAGTAACCGGTGGTTTGCCTGTGTTTAACACCCCAGTATTTGACGTGGGTATTATTCGAGAACTTGTTGTACCGGCACTCAACTTAGCCATAGTTAGCTTTGTCAGCATGATGCTAACGGCGCGAAGCTTTGCAGCAAAGAATGGCTACGACATCGATGCCGATAAAGAATTTAGAGCCTTGGGCATCGCTAATTTAGCGTCAGCATTATCACAAGGCTTTGCCGTTAGTGGTGCCGACTCACGCACAGCCGTAAACGACGACTCTGGCGGAAAAACCCAATTAGTTTCGATTATAGCTGCCGCTATTATTGGCGTTATCGCTCTTTTTCTAACTGCGCCGCTTGAATTTATTCCCAGTGCTGCACTCGGGATTGTATTAATAATTGCCTCTGTTCACCTGCTTGATTTAAAGGCAATCTGGCAATTAAAATTTAAAGATAAACAGGCATTTTACTTAGCCTTAGCCACACTTTTTGCTGTGCTGTTTATTGGTGTTATACCAGGAATTACCCTTGCTGTATTACTAGGGTTATTTCAATTTATTCGAACTGTTATGCGCCCATCAGACACCATTTTAGGTGTGGATATAAAAGGCGTAGTAAGAAGCTTAGACGAAACAGATAAAGCCAAAGCAGTACAAGGGGTTTTTATATATCGTTTTAATTCTCCTTTAACCTATTTTAATGCCAGTTATTTTAAACGCCGCTTGTTAGAGCAATATGCAAGACAAAAAGACGACACGCAATGTGTCATTATTGATGCTGTGCCCTGCTTCACTCATCTTGATTTAAGCGTTATGGCCATGCTCGCAGACCTAGATGTGATCTTTAAAAAACGAGGTATTCGATTAGAGCTAGCGGGAAGAAAACGCCAGCTACTTTCTTGGTTTAAAACCGCTGGTATCGCCTCAGGTAAAGACGGTATTTATATTCATTCAGACTTATACATTGCCTTACAAAAAAACAGCGTCAGTCAGCATGTCGACGAGGTTACGATGTTTCAATCGCAAAACTCCGAAGAGATAAATGCAGGTAATAATTAGGGTTATTATTTTTCCTCAACTACACTAGGGTCTGTTGACCTTTGTGGATTAAAATTTGTTCAAACTAGGGGCGGTTTAATCGCGGCGCGAGGTTTGTAACCTAGTGGGCTAAGTAAAAACCGAGTAACAAAGAGTAAATCGTCCCTAGGCAGAACCCTTCGGGCAGCGCCTGTTTGGCATTGATGCTACGTTATCGCCTATTTATGGGGAATAACCACACCACATAGGCTCTGTCTTGCCTAAATACCAAACAGACTGCTGCAAATTTAACCTTGAAAGGTCAACAGACCCTAGATGAGTCATTTATTGTGAATGACTCTTTATAAAAACAATAGAGTGTTCAAGCATTTTAATAAATCAACACTTGATAATAAGCGTAGCCTTATTACCTTTTCTTGCTACTTACTAAGCCTTAAAAATACAAACAATAGCCAGATGCAAATATCATACAGCGCAGTAAATACATAGTTTAGTCGCTAATGCGGTCGCTTTTAGTTTTAGCTAATTAGCCATAAGTTGTTTATGGCTATGGTTTATCAATTGCCGCTCACTAAACCCAATGAAAGACAAAGGAGCTACCATGAAATATACATTAATAATTTTATGCTTAATTGCACTTGCAGGTTGCGATAAAGGCGTTGATTCTCCAAGGGGGTTTAGCTTACCAGAGGGAAATGCTGAAAAAGGTAAAGCCGTTTTTATTAAGTATGAGTGTTTGGCATGCCATACGCTTGCAGGTGTAGAAGATGACAGTATAAAAAAACATGACGATATTTCTATCAGACTAGGCGGAAATAAAACCAAAATAGTCACTTATGCTGAGTTAGTTACATCGGTTATTAACCCTTCGCACCGCTTTTCGAGACCTTACAGAGCTGATGCTAGAACCCCCGATGGAGCATCTAAAATGACGGTATTTAACGACACCATGACCGTTTCTGAACTCACTGATTTAGTGACCTTTTTACAACCAAATTATAAACTTATTCCTTATCACAGAACGAAGTACTCAGATTACAAATAAATACTTATAAGTAAACATCAACAAAAAAGCCGTTATTAAACAACGGCTTTTTATTATAGATTATGTATAACCCTATTCAGCATTAACCATGTCTTCAAACTTCATATCGGTTAATTTAGTTAGTACTTTAATTACATAAACAAAAATACCAATGAGCATGAGCATAGACGGAATAGCAATTACCGGATAACTCAGTAATGTCATTTCACCAAGCTGTTCGTTAAATTCAACGGAACCTGCAGGGCTGGTAACAATCCATTTAGCAAGGATGTAATTCATCGTAGATGAAAACACAAAGGTCAGCGCTAATAAGTAATTAGCATTAGTAATCTTTTGTTTAAAGTTTTGCGTATTGCCTCGTGCATCTAAGGCATCGTAAATAGTGTCTAACTTAAATAAAAGTGAGTTTAATAAGAGCTTGGCTAGCAATGGTTTACCAAAAAAACCCGACATCAGCACGGTAAAACCAATGATTGCCGGAATAGCTGCTTCTTTAATGGCTAACCACTCAACATTAAGCTCAAACAGCGCAATACCACCGGTAAGCAAAGTACTTAAAAAGCCTAAAAGCGAGATGAAGTTTAATGAGCCCGCTTTTATAAAATCATAAATACCGTAACTAATAGGGAATATAAGCGCCACAATTAAGCCAATCACGCTGCCTAAATATTCAGGGCCAGAAAATTTCATTAAAATGACTGAAGGTATGATGATATTAAATACGATTTCGATAAGCGGATTATTCTTTTTACGCTTATTTATAGCTTGATTATCACTGGTCATTTTTAATTCCAAAAAATATTACTGCTGCCATTAGCTCCTCTCTAAAGAGTAAGTAATGCTGAAAATTATCTTTATGCATAATACCCGCAATGCGCTCGCTATTCTAGCATGGCACTTAGTCGTATTATTTTATTATGTAGCGCTTACTCTGCAGTAAAATAGGTATAAATTGAGACGTTAATTAAATCACCAGTCGTATTTTCAGTCCTCAAAGACTATATTAGAACTACAAAAAATAAATTAGTTTAAAGTCATGCTCAGTGGTAAGTATTTATCTACATCGTACTTTTGGTTATTTTTATTGGTGGTTTGTGTGCATCAAAAGGCCGCTGCCAAACAAATTATTGCTGTTGCCGAATTAAGTGGACTGTTTCAACACGCTGCTAATAATCAACACCAAGGGGTTTATCATGCGTTATTAACCAAAGCACTCGCAGATACAAAACTGAGTGATCAATATATAATTGAAGTCATGCCAATGAAACGCGCTAAGCTTGAGTTTTTAAAACAAACTGTTGCTTGCTATGCACCAGGTGAGGACACCTTTGATGGCTCAGAAGGAATGGCTTTACCTAAAAACATTTTACACAGCACACCATTTAACAAAGCACGGCTCAAAGTCGTTTCTAATAACCCAGAACGGATTATTTCAAACGTAGGCCAAATTAATAACAGCGATATTATTAGCATTGTTCGGGGGGTACCCAGTAGTCGTGAGTTAGATAAAATAAAAGAAAAAGCCAAAATAGTAATTGAAGTAAATAGCGAAATGGAAAGCTTACAACTTTTATTACTCGGGCGAGTAGACTTAATATTAGCGTTTTACCCCGATATTAACTTTGCTTATAAAGAGTTAAATATACACCCCCACCTACCCTATAGTAATAACTACTCACCGGTGAGCATTAACGATAATATTATTTGCCACCCAAGCTATAAAAAAGACTTTGAAAAAATAAACAAAAAAATTACCGAATATCTGCAAAACGGTGAAATAGAAATATTATTAAATGATTATTTTATTCATTAACCTCTATTTAAAGCCTGCATAGGGTTGCGTCATATAAAACTCCCTTTTACAGCTTGGAAAACCTTCTCGCTTGCTCTAGTATCTAGTTGTCTTAGCTCATAATTTGCATTTTAATGAAATCATTTCCGTCACTGTACTTTGCCAATTTATTTTTAATTATTGGTACCGGTTTACTTACTACCTATTTAGCGCTTTATTTAGGTAAACAAGGCACGTCTACGTTTTGGATAGGCTTAATGACCTCGTGTTATTACCTTGGCTTATTACTGGG
Source organism: Pseudoalteromonas sp. G5_S1_54_S4 (assembly GCF_054968565.1). NCBI lineage: Bacteria > Pseudomonadati > Pseudomonadota > Gammaproteobacteria > Alteromonadales > Pseudoalteromonadaceae > Pseudoalteromonas > Pseudoalteromonas sp. G5_S1_54_S4. Next base: position 41,838 of record NZ_JBQKUL010000035.1, read on the forward strand.
TTCAAAACTTGGGTATCATCTTATTAAATCGGTGGGTCACATCAGAACCTTTGCAGCAAGTACTGCGGCGGTTACTGCCTGTGTGGCTGCTCACGGGGTGAGTGATAATCTTTATATATGGTTAGGCCTTAGGCTTTTTGTTGGCTTAGGTATGATGTGTAATTACATGGTGCTAGAAAGCTGGCTGAATGAACAGTCAGCCCCCGAATCCCGAGGTCGGGTATTCTCGTTTTATATGATCACTTCATACTTGGGCATGATTTTAGGGCAATTAGCGCTCGCACAATTTCCTGAGCTAGGTTATGCGCCGCTATTTTTAGTGTGCATGGCATTGGCTATCGGCATTATTCCTATTTCTATCACCCGTAGAATTCACCCAAAACCCTTAAAACCGATAAAAATGAGCCTATTTGATTACGCTAAAAAAGTGCCACAATCGCTTACCGCGGTCCACTTTGCAGGCATTATTAATGGTAGCTTTTATGGTCTAGCACCTATTTTTGCCAAATTATCAGGCTTTAACGCTGCTGAAATTGCTATTTTTATGTCGCTAACTATTTTAGCCGGCCTGCTAGCACAGTGGCCAATGGGCATGCTCTCTGATCGTATTCGCCGTAGTTTATTAATTCGTACTAATGCCATAGCTATAGGCATTGTGAGTTTGGCATTGTTTTTATTACCAAGCTCACAGTTAATTGCTTACATACTGACCTTTATATTTGGTTTGTTTGCCTTTACTTTATATCCGCTTTGTTCGGCATTGGCCAATTCGCGAGTTGAAGACGAAGAGCGCGTGGGCGTGTCATCAGCGTTATTGGTTGCTTTTGGCGCCGGTGCGGCAATAGGCTCAACAGTTAACGCACAGATCATGAGCTACTTTGGTCACCAAGCATTGTATGCGTCTATTTCGCTATTAACCGTAACCATGTATTTATTACTCACGTTTATTAATTCTAAACAAAAAGTAGAGCAGCCTGAACCCAGTGATTATGTGGTGGGTACTTCCGATGTAACTAACTCGCCACTGGCTGCCACTATGGATCCCCGTATTGAAGAAACTACCGCACAAGATCAAATGTTGGTTGTGGATGACGAAGAAATAGATGATGAGTTTTTTGAACATCCCCAAGGGGAGCTGTTTAAAGATCTTCACGAAGATGACGTGAAAAATTAATTTTTACTGCTTTTAAGTGTTTTAAAAAAAACGCTAAGCAAACATCAATTAAGGGAGTCATTATACTCCCTTAATTGTTTTAGATTTTAAGCAAACCCTGTTTCAATATCTCGAAAAGTCCACTTGCCATTTGGATCTGCAATATCAATTAACTCACATGCCTTTTTATTCCATGCAGCCAAGCAAGTAATATAGTTTGTTAGTTGATGATACGCACGATCAGGAGCATCAGGGCGAATTCTCGACATAGTAAACCCTGAATAAGTAGCACCACTACCTACCCAGCTCACAATTGAAGAAGCAACGCTGCCACCAGGAACAGCAAAACCAACTGTTGTAGTAACAAGGCCTAAAATAGTTGCCGCTTTCTCAACACTATTACCTGTTTTCATAATATCTTCGTTTATCACTGGGTGTAATAAAGCTAATAGATTAATTGCTTGGGGCTGATTTGAAGCAATAGCAACATCGTTAGATGTTTTTGCAACACTACCAGGCGCTGAAGCGCCGCCACGCATAGCTGGAAGTAAGCTATTAAAAGATTTTTGACTATTATTGCTGGTAGAAAAAACAACTGATTGTGTCGTTAAGCCACCGGCTTTAACACGCTTTTGATCCCTAGGAGTTACAGTAGATTTATAGGTGCGTTGTAAGCGGCGATAAACCGCAGCACTGCACTGTGTCATTTGGATTGCCAAAGCGGCTTGCTCTTTAAAAGCTCGCCCAATAGCGCGCTCAGAAAGTTGAGTTAGCTGCGCTTTTTTCTTCAGCACATTTTGACCAATGATAATATCCACAAAAATATCCTTATTTATTATATGATAAGCCCGATTCTAGCATAATGCTAAGCAGAGATAACAGCTCAAAAAGAAAAACCTCATTGGCTTATCTGTGGCTTAAGATCGCTTAAATCTAAATGGATAGTCATTTCAAAATTATCAGGCTGTACAGCAACATCACTTAAACCCGTTCTCGCAAAATAATCTTCAAAGTCTTGCTGATATTTAGCCGAGAACTGCGTATACGCGGTAATAAACAAACTTAGCTTTTTAGCTATTATTGGATAGGTAGCGGCAAGTTCCCGCAGTTTTTCAGGTTCAGCAAAGGCAAATTCAGCATAAATATTAAAGTCGTTTCCGACAGAGGTTTTACCATAATCAGACAAAAAGCCTGCGTTATAATCGGGTGCAGATTTATACTTTGTAAGCGCGTCAAAATTAGATGCTGCGGGTTTCCAGTCTTTTGGCAGCAAAGCTTGCCATGCAAATATAACGAAAGGTGAACGTATATAAACTAACGAGCTTAATTCATGATGAACCCCTTTCAACGAATTTTCGAAATTAAAATTCGTGCCATTCCATCCTGAGAGATTAACTAGAATTATGGAATTACTTGAATAGGTTCCTCCAGCAGCAGCCCCCTCTATAAGCATAGGTCCAGAAAGGTAAATAGCGTCAATTGCTTCAGCAACAAACCCTGGAGGATAGGTCGTTAATGCGGCCTCAATACCATCGAGTGACTCAGAAGCATCTGCAAGCGTAGTCATTTCCATTTCAAGAATTGGAGGCTCTCCATCACTAACTGCAAATTGTTCAGGGAAAAATAAATGGGGTTCACCAGCTTGAATGTCTACTTGGTGTGTTTTGGATAAACGATTAGCTTGCTCTGTTTCACTTTCGAAATATGAACACGCACTAACAAATAATAAAAAAACGAATATTGCTTTTTTCATTTATAAAATCCTTTTTAATGAGCATGCCTGAATGTTGCCACCGCCACTACTGAGAAGCAAAATCTAACAACAGCAGGGAAGCAACTTAAAGCTCTAAATTTCATCTACCTAGAGTAAATAAAATAGAAAATAGAAAATAACAGGCAAAACTTAAAATAACTACATTCTTTTTAGCCAACCCAAAATAAAAAAATCAAGAGACCTTTTATATAGGTAAAATACTACCCCTGTATTTTTAATAAAATTTTAAAACGATTTAACCCCTTTTCTATTTGCCAGCCGTTATAGCTCTGAAACAACATAATAAGTTAATTTGGAGCGGCTTATGCACACACTTGAATTCCCTAAAAACCCCATGTTCAAAACATCAACAGCTGTTATTGGCGGTGCTGCGATGACCTTTATCGCATTTGCCTTTATGCAATACTTAATTAGTGGCGAGCAAAGAGCGCCTATCAAATTGGGTGATGATATTACTGTTGAGATTTTTCAAGCACCAGAAGATAAACAAACCACGCATATTAAAAGAATACCGCCACCACCCACACCTAAAGTGCCGCCTAAAGCACCACCACGTGTAACACCTAGTAATGAGCCAATAACAGCAATAAGCACAGCACCACCCATAGTAATTGACGGATTTGGTGACGGTATGAAGCAAACACTTACCCGCCCTACGGGAGATGCTTCACCCATTGTACGTATAAATCCTAAATACCCAACTAGCACAGCACGTGATGGTATAGAAGGCTGGGTACAACTTAGCTTTAATATTTCACCCACAGGTGAAGTGATTGATGCCACGGTAGTAAATTCCGAGCCAAAACGCATATTTGATCGCGAAGCGCTTCGCGCCATTAAGCGCTGGAAATATCGTCCAAAAGTAATTGAAGGTGTGGCACAATTACAAACAGGTCAAACCGTACAGCTTGATTTTAAATTAGACAGTTCGCAGTAAAGGAATAAGCGCCTATGCTATTGAGTATTAAGTCATGGTTATTTGAAGCGCCAAGCAAAGACTGCATGGCGCGGTATGCAAAAAGTGGCGACAACCGCCACTTAGAGCAGCTTATTGCCTTATACAGTAACGATTTATATCACTACCTAGTTACCCAGTCTAATACACATTTAGCATACGACGTAAGCCAACAAACATGGCTAAAGGTTATTGAAAAGCGCCACCTTTACCAAGCGCAAACCACACCTAAAGCCTGGTTATTTAAACTCGCACGCAACACCCTAATAGACGAATACCGCAAACAGCAACACTTTGTCGAGCTTGACGAAAACAGCCAACTTCCTGCGCAAAATAACAATCAAAGTGAATTAACAAGTAGTGACTCACACATAGGCGACACACACATAAGTTATGAAGCGTTTAATGCTGCGCTCAAGCAACTTAGCTTTGTGCAGCGCGAAGCCATCACCTTACAACAAGAAGGCTTTAGCCTTGCCGATATAGAACTTATAACGCAAAGCAACGCCCAAACCATAAAAACAAGGCTACGCTACGCCAAACAAAACCTAAAACAATTATTAGGAGACTGTAATGAATAAGCCTGATGAGCAGTTTGATGAAAAGCTCACACAACATTATAACGAGTGTAAAGCACGCACCAGACTTTCGCACGCTCAGCAACAGGCGCTAAAACATAGCGTAATCCAAAAACAACCTAAAAAGCTTGGCTTTGCCCTGCAACTCACAAGCCTTACCTGCGCATTGGGCTTACTGGCTTTTATAGTGCTCGACAGTAACAACGTGATAAATACTGCCCCTAAAACCGTATTAAACACCATAGACATACACGACTACTCGTTTATAACAACGCATGAAATAGATCAAACAGGTAGCTACGCAAGCACCATAACGCAACAAAAACGCGCGCTCGACACCCAACTAGCAAACGACTTACGCCGCTATCAACAACACCACATAGAATACGGCACGCTCGTAAAGGTCGACAACGACTGGTACATAGCCAGCTGCAATGACGAGGTACTGGTACAAATTAAGCAGTCACTGCTCAGTGATTTAAAGGGAAGGCACGCAGTAGAAAGTAATATAAATACCGGCGACATGCTCGCTATGGCACATAACGGCAAAGGGCAGATTATTGCGCTGAAGCATGCTGGAGATGGGGTGAAAGTGTGTAGGGGCTGATTTTTACCACAGAGGCGCTGCGTACTTCACATAGAAGAGCCTGAATAAAATTCTTCCAAGTGTTTATCGAAAGATGAACAGCCCTCTTTAGATTTATTTTTGTTCTGGAAATAGCAAATTAAATGGCATTGGATAACGATAAAATCGACAAGCCACTAAAACCAATGGCATATACCCTTGCTTTACCGCCGATAGCTCCCAAAAAAAATTAGAATGTTTACACTCTTCCTCAACATGCTCTCTAGCAGCCTTGCCATTTATTGGAAAGTTAGTCGTTGTGATTCCATGTTGATTAGCTCCTGAAAATAAATAATCTTCTGATATTTCATTTGGGTACCAATATTGAAGAGTACAATGCTTCAAATTTTTATTGCAAAAATCTTCTAATACCTCAGCTAAGTCCTTCATTTCATATAGTTCACAAAACAAGGTTATAGCTGGATAAAGAATACTCGCTTTAGTCATCGACTCTTTATAAAGAATATCCGTTTTTTCTTTGTTGTAATGTCCTAGTAATTGTCCATATGAGTCCAGAGTTGTAGGATACATGCCATTAGACTCATAAGAAAAAGTAACTCGATAAATTATGGCGTCCAACCAACTTTTTACAAAGTTATCATCGTCGCTACTTTGGTATAAAAGATGAAGCGCTAGTACTAAGTCTATCGTCTGATCATCTTTATAGGGTGTAAACAACAAAGGGTTGTTAACAACTAGGAGATTTATTGCTCTTTTTACTTTACTTAATTTATCTTTAAGTAACTCAATTTCTTCACTCTCAAAGTTTTTCGAAGCATCCTTTTTATACAACTCTGTCAGCTCAAATAGCAACCACTGCCCTCTAATGGCTAAGCGCCCTAAAA